>JANMMV010000819.1:0-7676 GCA_031373565.1 Saprospiraceae bacterium | reverse complement strand
GGCGGAGCTTCAATAGCAGAAGAAAAGCTCATGACTTATCGCGATGGTACGTCCTACATGAGTAAGTATCGACTTGAAGATGGTCAATTGTTTGTATGCGCAAGTCCGCTGGATATAGCTAGTAATGATCTCGTGTTGAATGCGGAAGTATTCGTGCCGATGGTTTATAAAATGGCCATATCGAGACTCAAGGCTAAGCCATTGGCTTATACGATTGCTAACAGGATCAATGTGGAAACAGTCAATGTGCCGAAAGCAACAGAGGCTATTTTTAAGATCAAAGGTGACCAAGAGTTTATTCCGACGCAGATACCACAAGGCCGTAAGCTCAATCTCCAAATCAATAATAATATTAAAAAGGCAGGTTTTTATGACCTGATGTTGGGGAAGGATGTGGTTGATAATTTTGCTTTCAATTACAATAGACGAGAATCAGACATGAGTGTCTACACTACCTCAGAACTCGAATCGCTCAATCCCACAAATACGAAGATCAAAGTAATATCCGAAGCCGGACAAGCAGATATTGCCAGTACAGTGACAGAAAAAGATAAAGGCATTGCGCTATGGAAATGGTTTCTGGTCGGTGCGTTGATATTTTTATTAATAGAAGCGTTATTGATACGTTTTTTAAAATCTAAATAGAAGAAGATGAATTATCTCATCAAAAATGCCATCATCATTCATCAAGCTTCACCCTATAACGGTAAGAAAAAAGATATTTTTGTCAGAGAAGGCATTATCGAGTCCATAGGAAAAGACATCACACCCAAAGGTAAATTTACAACGATCCAAGGCAAGGCTTTGAAAGTTTGCATCGGCCTTTGCGACATAGGTACACATACAGGTGAACCCGGGCATGAGCATCGAGAAACCATCCATAGTTTGACGAGTGCCGCACTAAAAGGTGGATACACCGCATTGGCGATTTTTCCCAATAATGCACCGATCACTCAATCGAAATCTGATATTTTTCATTTATCGCAACATGCGGATAGGCAAGGAGTTCATCTTTATCCTATCGGTGCGTTGAGCGTAGATACAAAAGGTGCTAATATTGCCGAGTATATAGATATGTCATCTGCTGGTGCAGTTGCTTTTTCGGATGGAATGAAACCAATTCAAGATAGCGGATTGCTAAGTAGGGCTTTGATTTATGCGAGACAAATTGATCGCTTGATTATCAATCACCCTTCAGATAAATCACTAGCTAGTGGTGGTGAGATGCACGAAGGCGCTATGAGTACTTCTCTGGGTATGAAAGGTGTGCCATCAATCGCGGAGATGAGCAGTTTGCAAAGAGATTTACTTATCTTGTCTGATACTGGGGGAAGGCTTTTAGAACATTGTCTCTCTACTGAAGGCGCTGTTTCTGCGATCAAAATAGCGAAGAAAAATACCCAAGGACTTACCGCTTCTGTTGCTTACATGAATCTTATTCATACCGATGAAGATATGGCGGATTTTGATACAAACTTGAAAGTAGAACCAGTTTTACGCGGAAAGGCAGACCGTAAAGCCCTAATCAAAGGTGTTAATGATGGAGTGATAGATGCGATCGTTTCGAACCACACACCGCTGGACGAAGAAGTCAAGAATCTTGAATTTTCTTATGCTGAAGCTGGTGCCACGGGATTAGAAACTTGCTTGCCATTACTATTACATCATCTCTCCAGCGAGGTAGATTTGTCTGTCATCATCAATGCGCTAACTGTCGGGCCACGAAAGATCTTAGGGCTTCCGATTCCAGACATCTCAGAAGGGGCAAAAGTAGATTTATGTGTTTTTGATACTGAAGAAAAAACTCCATTTACCCTGCATAACCGAGCATCACTCTCCAAAAATAATCCTTACCTAGGCAATGAATGGAAGGGTAGGGTAGTAGCCACTATTTTATGATATTTTTTGGTTGATGCCGCTAAAGCTGCACAAGTTGGTTGATTTGATCGATGTGGTTGATTCGGTATACTGGATACTTCAAGCCCCCAACTAAATCCTAGACTATTTAAATACCGCACCCAACGCGAATCTACTTACAGCTAATATTTACTATAAATAACATCTAGTTTATAGACAGCGACGGTATCTATTCTACCTACATTGGGTTGCATGGCATTGATATAGTCTCGATCATTGGCAAAGCTGCAAGGTCTCAAATCGTAGTTACGGGAAAAAGTAGTATCCTGAGGTGTAGACCTAGGGTAGCTGAGTCTGTCGGCCGCATGGTAGCATTGGCGCAACTCCAGGAAGAAATTATCAAGATTAATATTAAGATTGGGTAATAAATCGATTTTGATCGCGTTTCCCTCAAATTTATAAGCAGATTTTTGGGATCGCTGATCAATGTACTTATTTAATTTTGCATCAAACTTCGCAAATTGAATATTTACTTCCTTATCAGATAAAAATTCGAAAGCGATAATAGATTCTGAAGCAAAAACAACTTTGAAACGACTGTTTAAACTATCTGCGAGATCTTCATTATCAACTACAAATGTCTCTAAAGTGTCGTTGACTTTTATATACTGATTATTGGTCGTATCCCTTACGTAGTATGCTTTGTCTACTAGGGTCGGGCTATTAAATCTATAAGTGCTGGGTGTTGTAAAAGATAATATTTCCTTTTCCTGACAGCTCGTTACTATGACTAAGATAGACACTACTACCAATAATAGTATGTAACGGGTTGATAATATATTAATAATATTCATAATGCAAAGTTAGGTTTTACCTATGATATATCGCTATTACTAGCTTTTTTATTGTATTAAATCAGTTTTTGCCTAACAATAATGCCGTTAATATAATTAGAGTTTGACCACTATGGATTGATATACTTTTGTTTTGTAGACTACTCGCACCATATAAGATCCGTTAGCCCATGATGACGTATTGATATTGCTTTCTTTGTTTTGTAAAGAAATTGTTTTGCTCATGATGAGCTTGCCTTGTAAATCATAAATAGTAGCGGTAGCTTCGCCGGCTTCATTACCCTTATAAGCTAATTTGAAAGCATCCTGTGTAGGATTCGGAGACATTTCCCAAAGATCATTTTCTAACGTAAGGTCTTGGGCTGATGAAGTAGACTGATACACGTTGATGATTCGCCCAAAAGTATTATAACATCCTGCTGTGTCAACAATGGTGAGACTGACAAGGTAGTCACTTCTTTTTGTGAATGTATGGGTCGTATTTTCTGTGTTGTAAATAGTCCCTTCACCCATATTCCAAGTCGATGAAGCATATAATTTTGAAATATTGGTAAGAACGATTTCTGCATCATTAGGAACAAATAATTCATATTTGGAAGCTTCAAAATCAGCTGTACCCACTGCTTTTTTGTTGGAAACGGTAATTTCATATGGGATGCGCCCGCAAGCTTCTGGGATTGAAACTTGCATATTATAAAAATACGGGAATTTATTATCAAGATCAGTATTGCCGGTGATCGTGATCACACCTTGTTTATCCAGTATAGGAAAAGTAGCTCCTGCGTTTACACCTAAAGGAAGGCCTTCTGTTTTGATGATTTTATAATCGGTGCCGGGTCCAAATTGCCAGTTAAACTTCTTTCTAAATGTACCTGCCTTGATAAATGACTTTAAATCATAGAGCGTATCACCAAAATTATTCAAAGCTAAGAATCTTCTTACGCCGTTTTGGGTAGCCACAAATTCTATGCTGTCTATACGGATTGGCAAATTTGTATTGAAAACAATGCCTCGATTATTGACGTCTGAAAACGACAAATTAGATTGGGGACTTTCACCTACGATATCGGTATAGTTGACTTCACCATATATAGTTGACGTACCAGCCTTTAATAGAAGTTTATCATCGCTAGGCAATTCATTTCCACCATGTAGTTGATCAAAAAATACGGTTTTTGTCTTAAAATCTGGATGCTTTGGTAGTTCCAAGTAGATCGAACCACCATCACAAAGTGCGGCGTCATCTAATACGATCTTTTGTAACAACGGTTTTCTGGATGTGACAACTACTGAGAACGATTTAGTATTGTCCAATCCACGCGTATCTATTTGATTATTAGGGTTTTCTAGTGATATTTTTATGGTATAACTTCCTTGTGGCACACTAACAGGTTCCATATTAAGGGTCTGAATACTAGCTGGAGCAATAGATCCAGTCCAATTAACACTAAGAGGAGATGAAGTACCCGTGAGTATAATATCGAGTGTGCGAAGGGTGTCTTGGCCAGCATTTTCTATCACAATGGTTGGGTATAAAGTGCCGTCACAACCTGCAACCGAGTGTTTGATGCTCAACAATCTAACATCATTACGTACCTTTGGGTCTACTGGCTGATTTCCTTTGGTTATTAAATATTCGTAAGCGGCAAATACGTTGATAATACCTTTTCCAAAAATATTATCTTCTCCCATTTCTCCTAGATCAGTACAGCTGTTGTATAGCGCTTCTTTGAAATCGAGTCCTCTGAGATAAGGGAACGCTTCACGCAATAACAAAATAGCACCTACCACGTGAGGTGATGACATAGATGTGCCGCTTTTCTGACCATACTCACCGTTGCGTGTGCATGATCTGACGTTGACCCCTGGCGCAGATACCTCTGGTTTGATTTTGATCGATCCTTCCCCTGGGCAGTGAGATGGTCCCCGACTTGAAAAACTAGCTATCGGTAGGGTGGCATTGTTTCCATTGAGCGCACCGATCGTAAACGCATTTAGTTCAGAGATGTTAATATTATGGGGTTGCGTAATGGTGCTCGGATCTGGTCCGTCATTTCCAGCTGAAAATATCACGGCTACTCCAGCAGCTTCTAGCGCTTCCAGAATAGGAACGTAGATAGAGTAGCAGTCTAGACCATTTAAGCTCGGATCGTACCATGAGTTGTTAATCACATGTGGAATATCTCCGACAGTCAATGTGTCTTGATCAGGATTTAATGCCCATTCAAATGCGCCAATATTGTCTTCAGTTCCTACACCGCACAAGATGCCTGCACCTATCCATCTGGCATTAAAAGCAACACCTATGGTGTCTTTTGTAGCTCGGTCCAAACCCAAGATTGTACCTGTTACGTGTGTTCCGTGATCTCCGCAGTCCCTAGCTTCTCCTCCTTGTGTAGAATACCAAGTTGATTTTGTGCCATCTTGCGCGCCACGATATTGACTGCTTATCGCTGGATGAGTAGGGTCAACACCTGTATCCGCTGTCAACACGGTACCACCATAACCAGTGTAACCCAATTCCCACATCTTATGGGCATTGATAGCGGTTAGACCACGCTCACGACCATTTGGAGCCATTGGCATAGGTGCCGAAGCTATGTCTTCTTCTGTAGGCTTTAATAACGACTGTTCTCCGATCCATTTTACATCTGGTCTTCGAGCTATTTCAACTATATTTTTTTCTGCAAGGGTACAAGTAATACTGTTCGCTATCCAATGTGAGTTTACTTTGGTGGCCCCGATTTCGTTTAAGTGTCGTATAACTGAAACTTGGGTATTTTTGGCATTGGCCTTCAAGGATTGAAGCAATAGTTTTTTCTCATCATCCAGCGACATGCGTCGTGATTTCATGTCTGTATTCCATTGACTAAAGTCTAATTGTTCAGCGAGAACGATTTGTATAGTCATGATTCGGGTGGAATTCACATCGATTTTATTGGCTAAATTTGATGATAGCTTATACCTAAAATCATCCTGCTGCGCCCAAGTTTGGAATACGAAACAAGATAGAACAATACTGAAAAAGACTTTGGTGAAGTTTTGCATGGGATGAAATTTGCTTAATAAACATTAAAATTACAAATTGTTTATAAATTACCTAAGTTTGCGCTTATTAAATAGGAGAAAAAATGTTCCTTCCAACATTTCAGTGGCTCTTCCAAAAATGTCATCGTGCACATTGAACATATAAAACTTACTCAATTTAGAAATTATGCACTAGAGCGTTTAGACTTTGATGCGAAGTTTAATGTGTTGGTAGGAAATAATGGGATGGGCAAGACCAATGTCTTAGATGCGATCCACTACAGCTGCATAGGCAAAAGCTATTTTACGGCTATGGATAAGTTTGTCACAATGCAGGGCCAGACTTTTTTTAGGATAGAAACGGTTATCGATGATGGAATTGGCAAAGAAGTCGTTGTCATCAAATCTCCTTTGACAGGTAAAAAAGAGATAGAACTATCGGGCAAGAAAATGGCCAAGTTGAGTGATCACGTGGGACGTTTTCTTTGCGTCCTTATAGCGCCAAGTGATATTCATGCCATGATGGACACCAGCGATGAGCGGAGAAACTACATCAACAATACGATATCACAAACAAGTCGCACTTATCTAGACGACTTGATCCTGTACCACCAGATTCTCAAGCGTCGTAACATGCTCTTGAAATCGTTTTCGGAACAAAAGTATAATGATGCATTACTACTCCAATCCATTTCAACGGGTATGATTGAGCCAGCCCACCGCATATACGAAGCGAGGCAAAAGATCATGGTCGAACTCAACCAAATTTTTCAGGACCTTTATACCCAACTATCGGGCTCATCAGAATCTTGTGAGATCGTTTATGAAAGTAAGCTAGCGACCCATTCACTTGATGTTTTGTTTGCATCAAATGTGGAAAAAGATCGTATTCTTGGTCGTACTACACAAGGCATACATAAAGACGATTTGGTTTTCTACATGAATGGCGAACCACTCAAAAACTATGCTTCCCAAGGCCAACTTAAATCTTTTGTACTAGCTTTAAAATTAGCTCAGTACCATATTTTACATCAGATCACACGTAAAAAGCCTGTGCTCTTATTGGATGATATTTTTGATAAATTGGATCAGTCAAGGGTGAAGCACCTTTTGCATATCTTGGATCAAGAGCCTTTCGGTCAAGTATTTGTAACCGATACAGGCGAGTCAAGAATGAGAGAAGTTTTAGCAGACCTTACAGCAAATTATCGTATTTTTACCATCGAAAACGGAAAATCTTCACACATACATGGGTAGACACAACGATAAAGCAATCAAGGATGTTTTGACAGATTATTTGCAATCTAATGATCGGATTTCTAGAGGTTACAACACAACTCGGATGGATGAAATATGGCGTACTACTATGGGCAGTATCATCGCAGGGTATACACGAAAAGTGTCCTTTTACGATGGCGTTTTGAGAGTCTATTTAACTTCATCTCCACTTAAGAAAGAGTTGTTGATGGGCAAGGAAAAGATCATCACCATCATGAATGAAGCCTGTGAACTTGATGTCGTCAAAGATGTGGAAGTCTATTGATTTTTAAAAAACGATGTTCTATTTGTCACAATTTTCAAAATGAAACGTTTTAATATTAAATCTTAAAGCGCAAGTCATGCTAAAAAATGTGAAATACTTAATACCCATACTGCTTTTTACCACTTTTGTACAGATCGGTTGTGTCAAAGATGACGAAGATGTTCCTGAATGTATCGACAATCTCATTGATCAAGAAGGTAAAAATGCTTGCGCCGATGCAACAGTGGACGAATATACGTTTGAGGGTCAATCAGTTTATGTGTTAAACTTCCAAAATTGTTTTGCTGACGGTGGAAGCGAAGTGCGAAAAGCCAATTGTGAAATCATGGGCTTGTTGGGCGGCATCATTGGAAATGTAAATATCAATGGAAAGGTCTTTGATCAGAATGCGATTT
>JANMMV010000809.1:0-5824 GCA_031373565.1 Saprospiraceae bacterium | reverse complement strand
ATTGAGTGATGGCACTCGTGTTATTGAGAGTAGTTGGAAGCAGATAAGTACATTAGAAAATTTTACGTTGTTTCTTAAAGAATCAGATTTTGATCTTAATGGTTCAATTTTAAGAGTGGATGATTCTAATTATGAAAATAGAAATATCTGGAACATAAGTTACGATCAAATTGAAGGTTTGAATGTAATTACAAGTATTCAAAGGTTATAAATATAATATCATCATGAAATTTAAAATCACAATTCTTTGCTCATTTATTTTAATTTTTAGCTGCAAATTACCAATGAGCATAATGCCATCACATGCTGTATGGCATTATTATAATTATAAAGTCTATACCGGATCAACTATGACAATAAATAACATCGATTATCATGAATCCTTGTGGGTAACTTATCGAGAATCAAACGATCGATATAAGTTCTATTTAAGAGCAACTGATGTGTCAATGGTTAATCAAGCTTTAGGTAATAGTAACCATAATGGGTTTAATCTAACGACGAGAGAAGTAAATGGCGTCTTAATTATAGAAAGTATGCAGGCACTTACTCTAGATTCCTATTAAGTATTAATAAATAGCATACCCAGCCCAATAATAAGGATGCTTAAATTGACTACTAGTTATCAGTTTAAGTTGTGCTGAACGCAGTGACTGATTGTAAGAAGTTGACTGAGAGAGATTTGTGTAAAAGTGTTTCATTAATTCGGCAGAACTCTGGTCGTTAATCTTCCAGCGAGTACTGATAACATTGGCGACACCGCTGTTTTTGAGACTCCGAGTTAATGAAAATTCACCTTCACCAGCAAATCCTTGGCCTAACTGGGTTTCACATCCATTGAGGACAATGAGATCAGCCTTGATTTGACACTTCTCAAAATCATAGCCATAAAAACGATCTTCATTCAAACCATCCCGAAGGACGATGTAGTTATTGTGTCGATTAGTAGGATCAGACACGGCATGAGTGGAAAAATGTACGATGTCAGATGATAGTGCATTTGTGATTCTGGTACGGTTGCAAGAAAGCCCAGTATTGAGGGTAGCATATGGGTAGATTTTAGCGATAGCTTCTACTTCCTTCTTTGCAAAATACAATTCTGGTAGTCCGGTTGAATTGGATGCTGAAGTGGTTTGATCAGAATAAGCAAATAGCATCAAGGAAGTATTTTTTATCTTGGTTCTTGCCTTAAGCATGGAGATATTGTAAACGTACTGTAGGCTTTGATTTTCTATTAAATATCTTCCTTCTTTGTCCATCAGGCTTTCAAAAGGGAAGTCATACATAAGATCAGATGGGCTGATGATTATATTTGAAGTAGTATTCCTATCTACTTCCATTGATAAAGCAGAAGTCATTAATCGAGATAGGGTGCCAAATCGATTCAGATTGCTGGCTGGATCTTTGACCAAGGACTTGTACATTTGAATACTATCCTTTAGTGATGAAGTCAATGAAATATGCGTGAGATAAAATGTATCGCTCGAAATCGTTAGTTTAAATAGATCATCTTGATTACTGATAAAATCTAAAAAGATTGCATTCTCTTTTTTTAGTAATTGTTGTAGATCCGCGGGGTTAATGTTCACCTTTTTTGCAAGTTTAGTCTTCCCTTCTATCGCAAATTCTAATGCTAGTTTTTGGATTTGCAAATCAAATATTCTATGATGTAGCACCGATGCGTATATTTTGTCAGATGCAAGTAGACTAATATCATTTTCAACAGAGGCCATTTCTGTCGTCATTTTTTTTAGCAGAGCAAGTGTATCTTTAGAAACACAATTATTTTCCGATATCTGAGCATTTAGCACAAGTTGCCGGGCCTTACTTTTTTGAAAGATCCCTAGTAACTTAGGCAATGAATTTCTTCCTTGATGTTGACTTTCTATATATAATTTTAGCCGATCTATACCTAATCCACTAGCTTGATTTGAAAAATGCAACATTTCTTTTTCATTCACCTCAACAGACTTCTCTAGCTCGATAGCCGCAGAATCTGCCCTAATACAATAATCTTTGTAGCCTTTATGGCACATGTCCATATAAAGTTGCATAGCCATGATCGAGTATTGAATCTTAAGGTCAATTCTTTTTATCATAGGTGGACAATCTTGCATAATATTCGATGTTGATAACATCAGAAGTGCTGCTTCCTTTTGATTGTTAGTGTATAGATAATTGATTAATTCTTTATTAGCCAGAGATCTGAAATAACTACATCCAGTATCTTCAGTTAAGCTAAGGGTATTATCAATATAGTATTTTGTTTTTAATGAATTTCTTAAATAGGTATAAAAGTATATTTTACTAAAACTATGCATGGCACAATTTTCATTAGGATCAAACGCCTCTATTTCTCTTTGATTAAGCCTATTTTCTACCATTTTGGTGGTGCACAACATTGAACAATAAATATTTCTTAGATGCTCATTTACACGTAACCGACTATAATAATCAAAATAATTTGTCACATGTATCGTATCGTATGCGTTAAATTTATTTAGTAAAATAGTTCTTGTCAAATGACCACATAAATTTTGCATGTTAGTTTGATGTCCGTCTCTTATCAATTGACTTAAAGATGCTGAACTTCTTACCTTCGCATATTCATATTTATCACCTTGCTGATGTTCAGTTGCATCCATTAATTCTGCAAATAGCTTGTAATAATTCTTTATAAATTTATTCGATGGCAGTGATATACCTAGGGCGGCATGTTTATAGTCAGATAAAAAGGAAACATTTGCTTTTATCAAGTCAAATGGTTCATATAAAATAGTGGCGACGTGTGCCGCCAGTAATGGAGATTTTAATATGTGATCATCATACGCTAGATAGCTAGTAAATACATCTGCTGCAGCAACCTGCCTTTCTTCCTTGGCAATCTTGATGCCTTTAACCATTATATTCAAGCATTGATATGTTGAAATAAATGGCACCTCCCTATCAAGACCCATTAGTTTTCGTTCGAGTAGTACAATCGTATTGGTGGGTTCATTTAACATCGATCGATCTACCTTATACATGAGATACCACTTGAGATTGGTTAGGTCACTATTCTCTTTGTATTTGTAAATATACTCAAGGATAGCCAACTCCTTCTCCTGCTTCGTTCCACATGCATTACATAGGAAGATAAATCCTAGATAAATGAAAAATCTGTGGTGCTGAATGAGAGTCATTATCACTAATTTGAGTGTGAATATAAGCATTTTCGACTACAGTCAACAATTTAAGATAGCTTAAGCTGCCGCTTCCTTCTATCATAAATATGCTACTACTATGATCAAGTTTTTTTCTAGTAAGATAATAATCTAGATAGTGGGTCACTTTATTCATCCCATAATACTCTTGCAGTAATAGAAAGTGAATATTTTTTCAAATCATCTTAAAACAAAATATCATGACATTAAAGTACACATGGATTTTTTTTATGCTCAGTGCCATGGCGATTAATGCCCAGAGTAACATCGTAACTTCGGGCGGACAAGCTACAAATAATGGCGCATCTATCACCTACTCGTTAGGGCAGATAGATTACAAATTGACGACATCTCCACAAAATGGTAGCATGTCACAAGGACTCCAACAACCTTACGAAATATCAGAAATCGTAGGCGTATACGACACCGAACTCACATCAGAGATCAACATTTACCCTAATCCAGTTACTGACCAAATTATCGTTGAAATCAAGGATGTAGAGACACAAGAAGCAGGGCTTTCGGTATCTGTTTTTGATATTCAAGGCCAGCTCGTTTCACAACATGATATCACCCATCAAAAAACAAAGATAGATGCAGCCTCATGGCAGGCTGGCATTTACATCCTTCGCACAACCAATTCATCAAACCAATTCAGAAACTTTAAAATCATCAAAAAATGAAGAACCTAAATTTATTTTTCGTCATCTTACTTGCTTATGCTTATAATGTATCTGCACAGGCACCACAAAAATTTTCTTATCAAGCAGTGATCCGTAATGTCAATGATCAACTAGTCAAAAACCAAGGCGTAGGACTTCGCATGAGCATTATTCAGGGGTCTGAAACGGGCGCAATTGCATACCAAGAAATATTCAACCCCAATCCTACAACCAATGGCAACGGCCTATTGACCGTCAATATTGGTGGGGGCATAGCCATTAATGGTAACTTTAGTAATCTTAACTGGGCCACAGGACCTTATTTTATCAGAACGGAAGCTGACCCAACAGGGGGAACTAATTATACCTTAGTATCAACTTCGCAGCTCCTAAGCATACCGTATGCCTTGCTGGCAAAAAATGTCGAAAATATGCCACCGATAAAATTAGATCAAATTTCTGATGTAAATACCCTTTCCGCACAAGTCAACCAAATACTCAAATGGAACGGAACGGAATGGATTGCTGCCAACGACAATACTGGTGGCGGTAGTGGGCCAACTTATACACCAGGATCTGGCATTAGTATCGACGCTAACAATGTCATCACCAATACGGGCGACTTGAGTGCAACCAACGAAATCCAACAACTCGAACTCACTGGCAATCAACTTAAGCTAAGTGGAGCCAATACCGTCACCCTACCCACAGGAACGACCTACACTGCAGGTACAGGTATATCCTTAGCTAATAATACCATTACCAATACAGGAGACAATGACAACAATGCCACCAATGAAATCCAACAGATATCCCTATCGGGTACGGTATTGACCTTGTCGCCCAATGGTGGCTCAGTAACACTACCGTCAAGTGGCGGCGGTGACAACTGGGGTACACAAACAGTTGTGGCTGATAATACAACGATCGAAGGTCAAGGAACACCTGCATCTCCACTCAAACTTGACAGCCAAAATGCCACTAATGGACAAGTGCTCAAGAGCAATGGAAATACATGGCTTCCGGGTGCTGACAATGACAATCAAAACTTAAGCATCGCGGGCAATCAACTAAGTATAAGTAATGGAAACAGTGTGACTATACCTGTACCATCTGGCGATAACTGGGGTACACAAACGGCCAGTGTTCAATCCCATATGACTGGCAACGGTACGAGCGCTAACCCTATCGGCATCGCCAATGGCGGTATAGCTCCAATAAATTTGAGTACAACCGGAGCCACCTTAAATGATACATATGTTTTTAATGGAAATGCATGGGTGGTAAGAAAACCAGTAAACATAACTACCAATGCCACTTCTGGCTTAGAGGTTTTACCAGTAACCGGAGAACCTCTTACTTTTCAGATAAAAAATAAATTATGGACTAATTTTACGCAAGGTGATTATTATATGAATCTTGAAAAAATGAGTTTTGGTGCTCATTCAGGTTCTGGCGAAGTTAAATTAGGTTCAAATTGTGCATACGATGTTATTCTTCCAAGTACCCCTGATTTTAGGAATATCGGAAGGAATGCTGACCGATGGGATAAAATATTTGTAAACACTGTTGTAGGTGGTAAAAGCGAAGGAGATTGGTTGCCTTCTACAAATTGAACAGTGGATTTGGGTAGCACATCTTTTGAGTGGGACAAACTGTATGCAAATACTATAGTTGGTCCTGCCAATTTGGAAAGTCATCTAATACCGGTCAATGGTTCCCAAAGTGATTTGGGATCTTCTTCAAAAAAATTCCGTGACATTTACGTTAACAGTCTAATTGGAGGGGCTGGAGATATAGAGATTACTGCGGATTTGGTCTCTTTTAATTGTTCAGGAGATTTTAATCCGGATGCCACTAATCAAAACAATTTAGGGAACTCTTCGCGACGATGGAAAAAATTATACACGAACACCGCTGTTGATGTTGGTTCCGATAAAAGGCTCAAAGAGAACATAA
>JANMMV010000800.1:0-1572 GCA_031373565.1 Saprospiraceae bacterium | reverse complement strand
CATCATCATCATCGAACAATCGCTCATGTTTCACTCATCAATTATGATAACACCACCCATCATTATTCTTCTTCATCAAAGAAGTAAACTTCACAACTATCTTCGCAATCATCATAAAGCTCTTCGATCGTTTTGTTACGCTTTGGATCGACAAATTCATCTGCTATCTCCATTAAAGGGACAAGGACAAAATTTCGATTTGCAACTTGTGGATGCGGTAGCTGAGGGTCACCATCATCTATCAAATCATCACAATACAAAATATCGATATCTATCGTTCTTGGGCCCCATTTCTGCTCTTTCTCTGGCCCCAAAGACGCTTCAATGCTTTTACATTTGGCTAGCACTTCCACAGGAGGGATGGCTGAATAACAAGATATCGCTTGATTCAAAAAAGGTGCTTGCTCTTTAAGACCCCAAGGTTCAGTTTCATATACGGAGGAACTCTTGCCGATCTCCCCAATCTGTTTTACAATAGCTTCGAGGCACAAACTTAAATTAAGTGTTCGATTTCCTTGATTAGATCCGATATGAAGATAGTACGTATGCATATGATTTTTTTTTAGATTTGAGTCGATGATATGAAGTTTTGCTCGGTAAGTAGGCGTTTGATAATCCGTAATTTGTGCGTATATTTCTGTGAATCTGTATTATAAATGCCATGGTGATCTAATCGATCGATTCGAACACAACCATTCACATGAATGATGTTCTTTTCTCCCAGATATATTCCTACGTGATCAATTTGATTATCATCGTTGGCGCAAAAGACAAGATCGCCCTTCTCTGCAAAATCGACAAAGTCTATCGCTTGTCCAAGGTTAGCTTGTTGACTCGCATATCTCGGCAATGAAATATTTACATATCTAAAAACCAACTGCACAAATGCTGCATTATCAATACCAAAAGGCGACTTTCCACCCTTGAGCTCTGGGGCATAAAGGTATCTCCTAGCAATTTTGATAAATGTTTCTAGGGTGATTTCTGTATCATCGCCCTTGGCCATTCCGTTATATATCAACTTGCCTTCTGGCATATGGAGAGACATACCGTCATACTTTGGCAAAAACGAACCCAATACGATAACTTGTGCCGTTTCATCATGGAAAACTGGGTGAGCAATTTCTAAAGCGATGCTGCTTCTAAGACGTAGTTCTTCAAAAGTCTTATTTTCAATAACATTTATCTGTGTCGTTTGAACCCAGCCATCAACGTCGTCGAGGGTAGAAATTTTATACCAATGCTTATTTTTCTTTTCTCTAATATAACATAGCTCTCCGAACAACATTTGTGAAACTTGGGGATCGTCCTGATCTGGGCGGGTCCTGACAGGCACTACACTAAGATGGCATATAGCATGCATCCATAGCTTCTTGTCAATTTTTATCTTTTTCTTTCCCATTACTTTCATCGATCTCAGTGCGAAAGTAGTGAATTCTGAGATACTTAAACTAATTCTAGATAAATCAAACCGCTGAAAATAATGGTATGATTTTTTTGTTCTACATTTGCATTAATAATTGAATTCGTATGTTGAATACTCTCAAGGAACTATATATTATCATTATTAAT
>JANMMV010000727.1:0-6135 GCA_031373565.1 Saprospiraceae bacterium | reverse complement strand
TTATTAAAGACTATTGTGACAAATTTGTAATGGACAACTTGTGATGCGAAAGTAAGAATAGCAATAGGTTTTCCCCGCCGAGTGCACGCTTAAGGAGTGATGAACTGTGGCAGGCTGCTTGGCACGACGTGCCGAGAACAGAGTGAATATTCCAAAACGCCATACTTGCGTTTTCGTCATCAATCATTTATGATCGACGACACCATAGATAAAATTTAGTCGTCAAATATTTATATTCGATGACGCAATAGATGCATATTCGTCATTAATCATTTATGATCGACGACACCATAGATAAATTTTAGTCGTCAAATATTTATATTCGATGACGCAATAGTTGCATATTCGTCATCAATCATTTATGATCGATGACACCAAAGATGTATATTCGTCATCAAAGCGCTGCCTGGCCGGTATGATATTATCCTACGACGCTGATATGGTCCATCCGATTTCGCCTTGGCTTGCAGCACTGAAATGCTTCATCAGTCTAAGGCCGATATACTCAGTCACCCATTGCGCACTTTTCTGAGAGTTGCGACTACCTACATCATTTTAAGCGACTTTGGATGGGAGCCAATCTGGTTACTTTTCCAGTCAAGGGGAGGGATTTTTCACCCGATTCTCTTGAAAATGGTTTATATAATGAATGGCTTCCCATAAAGTTGTGTTCGTGACTTGAATATAAGTCACTTAAAATGCACTTGAACGATGATTATTATCTATCTTTAGAGCAATTAGTAACTTTTTAGAAAATGGCTTCTTAAGGCAAGCGTTAGGAACGATTTAGACTTCGACTTTAGTCATAAATTTACAATTTAAAACTGGATATAATGAAGCCCATAAAAAATGTTGAAGACAGATTTAGAGGGTTTTTGGAATCGGCACCTGATGCAATTGTTATAGTGGACAATCAGGGGAAAATTCAACTTGTTAATTTGCAAACGGAAAACCTTTTTGGTTATTCGCGTGACGAAATAATTGGAAAAGAGGTCGAAGTATTAATGCCATCTCAATATAGAAATGCTCATCAAGGTCACAGGCATGGTTTTTCTGCTGACCCAAAATCAAGGGCAATGGGAGCAGGTATGGAGCTATTCGGGCAGCATAAAGATGGAAAAATATTTCCTGTTGCTATCAGTATTAGTAAATTGGAAACTGAAGAAGGCTCTTTAATGGCTGCAACTATTAGAGATGTTAGTTATGAGAAGAAAATTGAAAAAGCACTGATACAAGCCAAAGAAGGTGCCGAGAAAGCCAGACAAATTGCCGAAGAAGCAATGCAAGCGAAGCAAACTTTTTTATCCAATATGAGCCACGAAATTCGGACTCCTATGACTGCAATCATAGGATTTTCAAAAGTGGTCTTGAAAACTGATTTGACCCAGCAGCAAAAAGAATACATCACAGCAATAAAAACAAGTAGTGATGCTTTGCTCGTGCTTATTAACGATATCCTTGATTTAGCTAAAGTTGATGCTGGAAAAATGACTTTTGACCTGTTACCATTTAATCTAAAATCTTCCATATCAATAATGCTCCACCTATTTGATGTAAAATTTCAGGAGAAAGGATTAAAACTAGTGACCGAGTTTGACAATGCCATTCCAGAAGTATTGTTAGGTGATTCGGTGCGTTTGAACCAGATAATGCTGAATTTGGTAAGCAACGCAATAAAGTTTACAACCGAAGGCGAAATAACGGTAAGCGTTCACTTAAAAAGTGAAGATGACAAAAATGTACATCTTGAATTTGTCGTAACTGACTCAGGTATAGGAATTCCAGAAAATATGCTTGCAACGATATTTGAGGATTTTCAACAGGCAACAACAAGTACGGCAAGATTATTTGGAGGCACAGGCTTGGGCCTTGCTATTGTGAAGAATTTAGTAGAAAAACAAGGAGGGAGTATTGATGTAAAAAGCAAAGTTGGCGAAGGTTCTATTTTTAGCTTTGTTTTAAGTTTTCAAGAGAGTCAAGCAGACGTATATTCAACAACAGGTATATCAGCAATCGAGTTAGACAAAGACATCAAAAGTTTAAAAGTTTTAGTAGTCGAAGATGTTGCACTAAATCAGCTTTTAATGAAAATAATTTTGGATGACTTTGGATTTGAACGGGATATAGCAGACAATGGAAAGATAGCGATAGAAAAACTTCAATCTAAATCATTTGATATTGTACTAATGGACTTACAAATGCCCGAAATGAATGGATATGAAGCTACCGACATAATTCGTAATAAACTACATTCTAACATTCCCATCATCGCGTTGACAGCAGACGTGACCGAAACTGATTTGGCACACTGTAAAGCCGTAGGTATAAATGACCATATTGCCAAACCAATTGATGAGAAAGAGCTATATAGTAAAATAATTGAGTTAGTAAAGAAATGACGGTAAGGAAAACGGACAGCTGGCCTTTACAAGACAGAAACGCCATTCAATAGCAACTAGGTTTTTTTGCGCCCAATTAACGCTAAAGCAGAGCATGCTTTGCCTCTGTAACCTTCCACATTGTACTACACACTGCACTTTAGCAAATGGCATTTAGATAATCCTGTGGATTTTGTCGGCTATAAATCTCGATGACAATTTCGCTCTTAATCTATTTATAGTTTGGCAATCTTTCGATTCACGGGTATCGCATGCACTTTGCTATTAGAATTCCATCATATGGTCAAGCCACGAATGTAACCAAGTAGGTTTTATGCTCTGACCATCTACATGCTAAAATGGTTCTGTGCAATGTTGGAACAACAAATGAGTAAAGATTCAATCTCGCTGGAATTTGTAGCTAATAATAGCATTAATAATACAATTTATTAATTTTATTGTGTAATAGATTCATTATCAATTGGATATACTTTTGTGCCGTGAAAATTTATTCACGAATAAAATAATGTCAAATGAATACGAAAAAAATATTATCAATTTACGCAATGATCTGGTTGATCATATTTGGTAGTTGTAAAAAAGATGATTTTGTGGAAATCGAGGGAGTCTGCCCTGTAGTTATATCCACTATTCCAGCAAACGGAGCTACTAATGTGCCAATTTCCCAATTAATATCGGTTACTTTTAACGAGGAGATGAATCCATCTACCATCAATCAGGCAACTTTTACTATTAAAGACGGTTCGTCAGTTCAAGGTGCCATCACATATCAGGGTACAACCGCTACTTTTGCTCCCAATAGTCCTTTAACACCCAATACTACATATACAGGTAAGGTAAGTACTGGGGTAAAAGATAAAACAGGAAACGCACTTCAGACGGATTACATTTGGACTTTTAGTACAGGTGCCCTTCTTTCACCATTAGTAATCCTCACCGACCCAGATAATCTTGAAAGTAATGTGAACATAAATAAAGTGGTCATGGCAACATTTAATATGCCGATGGACGCACTTACGATCAATTCCACAACTTTTAAAGTCGGACAAGGAGGAATAAATATTGCTGGAACTATTTCCTATACAGGTGCAACAGCATCTTTCACACCAACAGAATTACTGAAACCAAATACAACCTATACTGGAACGATTACATCAGGAGTTAAAAATCCAGCTGGTACATCATTGGTTAGTGACTATGTTTGGACATTTACCACTGGTACAGTGATGGCGCCTATGGTTATTTCAACGGACCCGTCCAATAATGCAGTTGATGTTGGCTTAAATAAAATCGTTACTGCCACTTTTAGTGAGCCAATAAATCCTTCAACTATTAATTCGTCAAGTTTTATCATAAGACAAGGCACAACTTTAATAATAGGTGTAGTAAGCTATGCAGGTTTAATTGCAACTTTTACGCCAGATCAGCCATTTTTTCCGGGATCTGTTTACACAGGAACTATTTCAAAAACAGTTAAAAACATGGACGGTATATCGTTAACTGAAGACTACATCTGGTCATTTACTACCCTGTCAGGATCGACGCCTATTGTAATTTCTACAGACCCTCAAGCAAATGAGGTTGATGTACCTATCAATAAAATCATAACTGCCACATTTAGTGAAGTGATGAATGCAGCTACTTTAAATAATGCAACATTTACCTTAAAGCAAGGAGCAAATACAATCGCAGGAGTAGTAACGTATTCAGGTATAACAGCTTCATTTAATCCAACGAATAATCTTTTGTCAGGTACCACCTATACTGCGACGGTCACAACAGGTGCAAAAAATGGAAGCGGGACTTCATTAGCAAATAATTATATCTGGACGTTTACAACCGGAACAGTAGTGGCACCAACCGTTATCTCAACAGATCCATCCAAAAATGCCACGGGTGTGAGTGTCAGTAAAATCTTAACTGCTACCTTTAGCACAGCTATGGATCCGACCACCATCACTGGAAGTACATTTACGCTAAAAAATGGAACAACCGCTATTACAGGTGTAGTTACCTATTCTGGAACAACAGCGTCATTTAACCCCACCACTAATTTAACTTCTGGAACAACTTACATCGCAACAATTACCACAGGTGCGAAGGATCTTGCTGGGACACCGCTTGCAGACAATTATATCTGGACATTTTCGACAGGCGCTTCAATAGCTCCAACGGTGACATCAACAGACCCCACTAGTAACGCTACTGGTGTCAGTCTCAATAAAACCGTAACAGCTACGTTCAGTACTGCTATGGATCCGACTACCATAAACGGAAGTACATTTACGATAAAAAATGGCACCACAGCTGTTACGGGTGTAGTTAATTATTCAGGAACAACAGCTTCGTTTAATCCTAGTTCTAATCTCATTTCGAATACCACCTACACTGCTACCATCACAACTGGTGCGAAAAATGTTAGTGGAACTCCATTAGCAAATAACTACATTTGGACGTTTACAACGCTTACAGCTGGGCCACCAAATGTTGATCTTGGTGGTGTCGCGCGCTTTGGAATCATCGCAGGTGTCGGTGTCAGTAATAATGCAGGTTTTAGCGTAATAAATAATTTGGATGTTGGTATAAGCCCTGGAGTCAGGTCTTCTGTGACTGGATTTCCGCCTGCAACTATCAATAATGGGGCGATTTATGCTTCAGATGACATATCCCCGCCTGGTGTTGCTGCAATGTTAACCATGGCGAAGAATGACTTGGTAGAAGCGTACCTATTTGCAGAAGGAGCTACAACGCCAGCACCTGCAACAGTATCAGGTGATTTAGGGGGCACGACACTAGCTCCAGGCATTTACAAAACAACGTCGACGCTTTTAATACAATCAGGAAATCTTACCCTCGATGCACAGGGAAATGCAAATGCTGTATGGATTTTTCAGATAGCATCTGGATTTACAACTGTTGGAGGAGCAGGAGGCAGTATTATTTTAGCTGGCGGCGCCAAGGCTAGCAATATTTTCTGGCAGGTGGGCAGTTCGGCAACCATTGGTGACTTTACATCATTTTACGGAAATATCCTAGCATTAACTTCTGTCACGATGAATTCAGGCGCAGTAGCCACCGGAAGAATGCTATGTATAAATGGTGCAGTAGTAATGACCAATACAAACACAATTAATAAACCATAAATAATAATAAAATGAAATTTAATAAAATCGATAGAAATAGAAAACAAATTATGTTGTCTATTCTTCAACAGTCCCTTAAGCGCATTTTCTTAAGTCTGATCATGTTCACATGTAGTTTTGCAGACTTAGAAGCTCAACAGTATAAATACAACAAACCCACATTCTGGGTAGGTGCCGCAGGTGGTGCTAATCTTAATTATTACCGGGGTTCAACGCATCAACTGAATACATCGTTTAAACCACCAGTTGCTTTTCATAACGGAAGCGGCGTAGGATTATATCTTGCTCCTCTTTTAGAATATCAAAGTAATAGATCTGGATGGGGTTTGATGTTTCAGGCTGGATACGATAGCAGAAAAAGTACATTTGATCAGGTAATAAGCCCATGCAACTGTCCAGCTGACCTTTCTAGTAAGCTTAACTATGTCACAGTGGAGCCAAGTATCCGATTTGCACCTGGTCGTTCTAATTTTTACTTGTTTGGTGGGCCGAGACTAGCTTTCAATGTGGATAAATCATTTTCCTATAAGTTGGGTATAAATCCTGATTTTCCTAATCAAGAGCCTACACCTGATGTTTCTAGTGATTTTAGC
>JANMMV010000707.1:0-6987 GCA_031373565.1 Saprospiraceae bacterium | reverse complement strand
CCGCAGAGAGAGAGAGTTCCACGGTTTTGAATATGTACGTAGCATTGACAAGGACAATGGTGGCAATATCTATCGACAGTCAATATCAAAATATCACAATACTGGTCATTATCTCAATGGAGCTTTGATCGAAACGTCGATCATCAGAGGCAGTGAGGGATTAGTAATAACTCCAGCTACTAATTCTCTAGGTAAAGATGTAATAGCGGTGCCACAATTCTACAAACGAACGATTAATACTTATCAGTTAAGATCACCCATCATATCTCCTACTATGTGGACGATGGGAGGCGAGGCACCGGGAAATCTAAGTTATGACATAGGGCACGACAAAGATCATGGTGCAGCATTCGTATTATTGACAGAAATGGAAACTTCGTTAAGCGAAATGGCGAGTGGTAGCATAAGCATTACAGAATTTTACACATATGATGATTACGCTCGAGTAACCCAAGTTCAGCATATCTCTGATGGAGGAAATGCTTATACTTCAAACATTAGTTATTTTCCAACATACATGGTGCCAAATATCTTATCAATACCTAGATTGATTACGGTTACAGCCGGAGGACAGGTTAGAAAAAGAGAGATACCTGGAGATGGAATTGATCCTGAAACGGGTGACCCTGATCACGGCGTAAATCTCGCTACTGGTGCCATTATGAAAATTAAAGTATTTTATAGCGGAACTCAATTTAACCAAACAAAATTCACGTACTATCCTAATGGTAACCTTCATACTGTCACCTATCCTCAGATCGTGGGTCTTCCTAAACTGATACGAACTTATGAATATGACCCAGCCGTTAACTCATACATTACTAAAACGACAGAGACCATAGGTACTGAAGTTTATGAGTCAGCTGCCACATTTGAGTACAAATTTGGTAATGTCTTGTCTACTACGGATATACACAATCAAGTTATGTCCTATTCTTATGATGACTTTGGTAGAAATATCAAAATAAAAGGACCAAAAAATGCAAGTAGTGACTATCACATCCACAACGAATATGCTCATGCAAGCATACCAGCCTATGCCATCACAAAACATGATGACCCAGCGAACCCGTCTGATGATATCCACACCATAACCATAGTAAATACCTTAGGTGAGCCTGTACAGATCAAAAAAGATGTGGAAATCTATGATCCTACCACTGATACTTACCAAACGGGTATGACCGTAAGTGGTCCTGTAGTCAAAGACAAATATGGTCGTGCTATCCAACAATATCACCCGACCTTTGAGGCAGGAGCTTTATCAACTAGTTTTGCCGCCACCACCACACAGCCATTTACATCAGCAATGTTTGATGAGCAAGACAGGCCAACGAGCCAAGTCAATGAAGAATTACGAGTAACAAATATGACTTATGCATTGACGGGCAATGACATTATCACCACGACATCATTATTGCAAGATGACGATATAATGCTTAACTATGCCACACATATGGATATCGATGGCAAAAAACGCAAAGAAATAGACAACGGCAAGGTCACCAGTTTTGCTTATGACGGTATCGGCCAGCTTACACATGTAACAGACGAAACCATGCATCAAACCATCACTACCTACGATATCGCAGGCAGACGCACCTCTTGGACCCATCCTGATGCAGGTACAACGACATACACTTACGATGCGCTCAGCAGGTTAGATCATGTCACCACTGCCAATGGAGCACTTATCAATCATAATTATGATGCATTAGGGCGAATGATCAGCATCCAATATCCTCAAGTCAATGGTGTCGATAATGTCAATAACACATTCTATGAATATTATGCGCATAATGACGCACAGCCTACACACCGTGGAAGGCTCAAAAATCAGGTGGATGGATCAGGGGCTCAGAGCTTTGAATATGGAACGATGGGTGAGGTAACCAAACAGATCCGCACCATCGTCATACCGGGTGTCTCTCAACCAGCTACCTATGTTCAGGCATTTGATTATGACATCTGGAATCGTATCAATACCATGACGTATCCAGATGGTGAGAAACTCAAATATACCTATGACAAAGGTGGTAAACTTGAGTCTATGTTTAGCATAGATGAAAACAATAATCCAATATATGTTTATATAGAGGAACTGCGTTATGACCACTATGAGCAGAAGATTTATAGCAAAAACGGAAATGGTACGGAGAACACATACAATTACACAACTGAACTCAGAAGACTCAAAAATCTAACTTCTCGAACAGCAACTGCCAATGTCATGTTTGCCAATGTTTATGACTATGATTACGTAGGAAATATTAAAAGTGTCATCAATAAAGCGCTACCTGTGGGAGCAGATCTTGGTGGTGACTATCAACATAGTTACACTTATGATCTTCATAATCGATTATTTACAGCCAATGGTCATTGGAGAATAGATCAATCATCATTAGATGGTGAGCTAGCCTTGGTAGATTATAATCTCAACATGGAATATGGACCTATGCACCGAATTACGCTTAAAAATCAAACTGAGCGTTCGAATGGAACTCCAGTTCATGCTTACCATAATGAATATTCGTATGGAAATCCTTCGCATCCTAATGCAGTAACATCCATCGTTGATCAATTTGATACACAATCGTTTACCTACGATGCCAATGGCAATACGCTTTCTCATACACACTCCGGGTATAATGGGCCCATAGATTTGAATAATCCAAATCTCAATCCAGCTGCTATTGACAAGTACATGAAGTGGGATGAAAACAATCGTATGACAGGTATCAGATTGGGCTTAGAAACAGCACAGCACTACATTTACGATGCATCAGGAGAAAGAGTACTCAAAGCACGTGGTACAAATAGTCAAGTGATTTTAAATGGTGCCCAAGTTGCTTCAAAAATTACTTGGGACAAATATACCCAGTACGTCAGCGGCTATCTAGTTATTGGTGAAAACGGTATTCCTACAAAGCACTATTACAATGGATCCGAGCGAGTTGTATCGCGAATAGCAAACGGTGCGACATTTATTAGCGCACCATCTCAAGGTGGAGGCAACGTAGCAGACCTTGCTTTCCGTCAAACTGAAGATATAAAGCGACTTATTGAAGCGCTTTATGCGCCAGGCTCATACTCGGAATTTACAGAGAATATTATAGCTAACTGCGAAAACAACGGAGATTGTCGTAGCTCACTCTTCTATTATCACCCAGACCATCTAGGCTCAGCCTCATTTGTCACCGACGAAGTAGGGCAACCTTACGAATTTATGTTATATTTGCCGTTCGGAGAGAGTATGGCGAGCCAAAAAGTTGGTGACTGGCATACACGATATACCTTCACGGGCAAGGAGCAGGATGCGGATACAGATTTGTTTTATTTTGGGGCAAGGTATTATGATCCTAGCTTAGGAATCTTTCATGGAGTCGATCCTTTGGCTGGAAAGTTTCCAAATTTAACTCCATATAACTACGCTGAAAATAATCCAATTACATTTATTGACTTTTGGGGCCTACAAGCTGTTACCCCTAATTTTAAAGAAATTCTTCAGCCAATAAAGTCGTCTTATTCAACAGTTGTAGAAAAAATTAGTATTGTTGTTGACGCTTTTCAAAGTGTAGGACATTCAGTTAAGCAAACTATTGTAGAAAATAAAGATGCAATTAATGGTGCACTTAAAAAGACTGAAGAGGCTTGTGGCTATGTGAAAAATGCAGCCATTGGTGTAACAATTGCAACTGGAGGGACATCAGCTGAGTTTACAGCCCCAATTGCAGGGGCTTTTGGACTTGGAGAATTTCTTTGCGGTGCAGGTCAAGATTGTGTAAATTGGGTTGCGGGTGACCCTAATGGCGGGAAAGATCTTTTAAAAGCTGGTGTAGGTGAATTTCTTATTGAAGAAGGTGGGTCTAAGTTAGTAGATAAATTGGCACCAGGTGGTGGTAAAGCTGGAAAAGCTGTAGTTGATTTATTCCTAGAAAATGGATCAGATGCTCCTGCAGAGGTAATTGTAGATAAATCTATTGAATTAGTTTATTCAAAGTCTAGCAAACCAAAATCATCAAAGTCAAATACAATAAAAGTTGAGGCCAAAACAAAGTCAACATATACCTTCGTTGTAACTGACTAATATTTACAAATTGAATAAATTATATTGCAAACCTCAAGGTAAATCCATGAGCCCAGCTTAGTCTGTGCCACTGGCTGTCACCCTTTGCGTAATCGCTTAGTTGCTATGGCTTTGCCGTAATTAATAGCACGAATAAAGGATTTTATAAGCCATATCGAACCAAAATCTGTATGGCTTTTTTCTTATCTGAATCACAGACTATTTTTGATTACAGGATTACACGGATGATCTGTACTCGGAGTTTTAGCTCATTGGTATAGAAATAATAAAGCTTACATCTGTAAGGTTTTATGTTATTTTTTGTAATGCTAATAAGATTCTATTTTACATAATTTTTAAAATAGAAATACAACATAAATTAATGTCACAATTGCCATTTATTTTTATTCTATATATGTAAACAATTATTAACAAATTCTAAAATTTATTACACATGAAAAATTTATTTTCAATTTCACCAGTCTTAATTATTTTATTTAGTTTTCTCCATTTGCCCACAAATGATCCTGTTAAATTAACTAGCATTTCAGCCAAAGATGCAACTGTCCTTGTTGATGAATGTGCAGTGGGGTGCGGATGCGGTAGTGTAAGTGTGGATGTATCTGTCCTGGGGCCAGTGCTTAGTGAAAACGGAAGTGGGCGATGTTGCGAGATAGAAGTCAACATCTACATTGATCCTAAATGCGGGATTGTAGATTTTGTCATGGTACCTGACTTGATGCCTGATTCAGCCTGTTCTTGGTATTGGTTGAAGCCTGGCTCAAATATTCTCAATTTTGTAGCATGCAGAAATGGGTCTGGGTTTCTGTACATCATGGATCGCGCTACCTGGACGGTATGTCATACGATAGATTTAAGTCTATATGCTAATTGCTAAAATGTTAACTTATTTATTAATTATAACATAAAATCTTCATCATGAAAAATATAAGCGCCTTTTTTAGCATCATATTATTATCATTTCTACTGTCTTCATGCGCAAAGGAAGAATCTTCAAATAACCTTGTAATTAAAACAGGAACATCCCAGAACTTTCCTCCAGATGCATGTTGTGCCAATGTTTTTATACAAGCATCTTGGACTATAGACACGGCAAATCCTGGTTGTTGTTTATATACAATATCGTTTGTCAACAATTCATCTTGTTCAATGCCAATATATAGAAATGGCGCATTAATTGCCACAGTAGGTCCATTACAAGTATTTCCTGTTACATTTTCTAAATGCGAAAATACACCGCCAATAACTTTCACAATGGGTGGGCCGAAAGTACCTTGCAAATCATTTACTACTCCCAATTTAGGTAAAAATTGTGTTGATTCCTAAATGTTAATTACTAGTATAATTGTCAGAAAGTAAACTTCATTAATTAGCATAAGCTTTTTTCGTGGGCCAAAATTAATAGTAATTTAATAGTTTTTAAAATTACTATCATTTAAAAAATATACCCTAAAAAAAACTTGTTCTATCATTTATCATAATTCAAATAATTTTAAAAATATTAAAAATGAAAAATTTATTATTTCTTAATTTGTTCCTACTTATTTTAACTTCTTGCGCTAAAGATGATGCGCAATCGAAAATAAATAAAAAGATTTCTGATTCAACAGAAACGAGGGCATTCTGTAGTTGTGACGATATTGACATCATCAGGACATCAGCAGTGAGCGATGCTGAAAATGGCTGTTGTACACATACAATCAAAATCACTAATAATTCTACAGGATGCACTCGTAACCTATACAACGCAGCGGGGCAAGTACTTATGTCCATAGGGCCTTTGCAATCAAATGTATACACATTTGAATCCTGCCTTGGTATGCCTACATCATACTTTTCTGTTGGCAGTAGTTTAACGTCTATCTGTAAGAGGTTTGAGGTAAGAAGTACATGCAATGATTGCAATTCGGAAAGTTCATGTTCACCATCTAATGCGATATATGGTCAATCAAAGCCATATTGTCATAAGAAAACCGTTTTTGGTTGCTGCGAGTTAGTATTAAATATGGTACACTTTGACAAGTCACCGTGCAATCTTTATCTGGTAGACAATAATGGTAATAACTATGGTCTTTTTTCAAGTGGCCAGTATTTCAGTACACCAGTAAAAATATGTGGCAATACCAAATTTGCCTGGGTTGATTGTAATGGCAATCCTGTCCCACAATGGGTCACATGGCCATCTGGCAACTTAAATGGATTTTGGGAAAATATTAGCTGTGGACAGTTTGCTTGTAATTAATTAATCAATTAAACACTACTCTAGCATTTATTAGCTCAGTCAATTAATTTTGGCTGAGCTTTTTGTTTACTTCTTACCCACCGCTTCCAGCAATAAATTACCGATATTCCTTCCTTGTTTAATGCCGTTGTCGATTGCTGGACGATAGTGGATCCCGCCATACAATCTTGAGATAGAAGCTTCGCTCGCGGCATGCTCAAAAGATGTGAATTTTCTGACAGGCAAGCCAAACTCCACCTCTGTAGAATCACTATAGGCAACATTTTCACCAACTAAGGCTGTCAACACTGTAGCACAAGCAGCGGATGCGACACTATGACCACTTGTATACTCTGGAAATGGTGGTGTCTGCAATAATGGCAACCACTCTTTGTCTATATGTTCGTTGATCACAGACTCGGGACGTATGAGTTTGCTACGATATTTTTCATCCCAGCATGATATGAACGCATCAGCCAATGCAATAGAAACATATGCGTAAGTCTGGAGCGTTTTTGGCATGTCATATTTCGCTTGACGGGTTACTTGTCCGACAATATTGATCCAGTGGCCTCCGGGACTGATTTTCTTGGTAGCGTGCATGATGTGACCGACAATGTTGAGCTTGAAGGGGTTGCAATCCCAAAAGTTAGCGATCGCTTTTTGCTCGTCTGTGAGC
>JANMMV010000706.1:0-3437 GCA_031373565.1 Saprospiraceae bacterium | reverse complement strand
GTTAAAGCTTCATACTATTTGTAACTTGTGCCGCTGCTTATCTCCCGACTTAACCTACTAAACGCACTGACCTATCTATCATACTTATCTAAAGTACGCATTTTGTTTCAGAAAGCGAAAGTTGCAAACTTGCGCTAGCAGAGATACTATTTGTAACTTGTGCCACTGCTTAATCAACATACGCAAATTGCAAACTTACGCTAGCAGACTGTAAGCCTCGGAGTTGCAAATACTCTGACGTCTTTAGCGTTACTTCGACGATCAGGTTATCAATTATTTAAGTTCCCAAAAGTAAACATCTCCCCCTCTATCTATATAGTTTTTATTTCCAATTGCATCACCTTGAGCTCCAAGCCATAATGTAGCATGCCCTGTTGAGCTGCCAATAGCTCCAACTATAATATATACGCCGTTTTTAGAACCAATTTTGCTTTTAACGTCTGATAAAGTTGTGGGACCTTTTACATAAACATTGGCAGTCCCCCATATTTTGATTAACCATTCTTTAAGTCCGTTTGCCCTAGCAATAAAACCTTTTCCTTTGTACTTTCCGACTTGCACTAAAAAAGATTTTCTAACATTAATTCCTCCAGCAAGTAAGGCTATACTAACTCTTGTTGCGCAAGCATCATCAAATTTCGTACTATCATAGCCTGAGCCTAAAACTGAAGTAAACACATCAGATGCTGGAAGGTCATAGTAACTATTTGTTGATGAGTCAAGCGTTTTGGGATAACCATTGAACACATCAAGCCATTTTGGCTTTGACTGTCTTGCGCTTTTGCCTTCAAATGGCCTTCTTGGTAATCTAATTAATGATTTACTTAAGTCTAACGATCCTTGCTTAACTCTTAAAATAAAATCACTAAATAAAACTTCAATTATATTCCCATTATATACATCATAGTATTTTATGAATGTGCTATCAAAGTTGGTATTAGAAGTAATATCAGTTACAATTACGGCATGAGGTTGTTTTCTAATTGTAGGATCAGAGTCAAAAGTTATCCAAAACCAGCCATAAGTCTTCAATATATATTCGAAATTACTTGGTTGAATGGTTTCAGAATTTAATATATCATCGAAAATTAAATCATCTTCAAAATAAGAAACCAATTCTTCTTTATCATTTAGATTGAGTTGAGAATTTGTATTATACAAATCAAGAAATTTATTCATTTTATTTTATTTTAATTACGTAAAGTTTTCATCTGGATATCCATCAATATTGTCATCAAATAACAGCCCCAAAGATTTTTCAATTAGCGTATTATCAATGTCTTTTATTAGCTCCCAATTATAGCCGGGGTATAAAGTTAAAGCTAACGCGTACGCCCAACAAACATTTTCTTCATTTTGCTTTCCTTCTTGCTTTAAATCATTGTCCTTTGCAATTTTTAATACCTTATCTGAATTGTTGGTTGCCCATCTCTTAGTATCTCCTTGTAAAGAAGTGTCATCAATTTTTATATTTTCATTCGGTGAACTATATTCAACTTTTCCGCTTTTGTCAATTTTACTTTGTATTGCTGGATTATTCAGAGCTCCTTCTGTTTTATTACTAACCCCTGAAATAATAGCGGACTTCATCGCATCTCCGTCAGCAGCCGATAATTTACCTGATTTGACCATTTCATCAATTTTGGACAGATTATTCACAGCTTGTCCAGCATCACCACTCATTCCATTACTGCTAGGATCATCAACTCCTATCTGCTTATTTAACAAAGCTGACTTCAACCGAGCATTCTCGGCTTTCTGTTCTGGTGTTCCATCAGGTGGGAAGGCCTGGTCAATTGCTTCCATCTTGCGCTGTGAATCCCTGTTAGCTTGCTGGGAGTCATAAATTTGCTTGGCTACCTTCATGCCTTCAACAGCATTGGCTTGTGTGTTTTTTAATTGTTCTGCATTTACTTTTAGCGCTTCTTTGACGATATCCTGATTGCCAGCTAATCCCGTCATGTCGGAGAAAATGCCAGATTTGCCCATTAGATCAAATACGCCACCCAATCCAGTGGGCGCCGGTGCTTCAGGAGCATTTTGAATGTTAATCATTGGTGTCGCCAAGTCCTTGGTTTGCAAATTACCAGGATCTACATATCTACTATCGGTACTGATAGGTTGTATTTCAGTAGGTTTGTTCGGGATAGGGTGTTCTTCCCATTTCCAGTACCTTGTGTCATCGATTTTCTCACAGCTATTGCACGCACCCATGACGGCTTCTGCATATATTCCACTAGTTGGAAATGATATATGAAATGGATCCAATGGCGTTGTAGGCTGATAATGTTCGAGCAAAGTAGCGCCATCTACTAAATTATAGGTTGGGTCCAGTTTATAGCCTGATGCGACCTTTAATACCAAGTTATTTCCAACCACTCCAATAACTTGATTTTCACAAACACTAGCTACACTTCTGCCACCTGAATTGGGTGCTATATACCCATCCACTAAACTAAAAAGCCTATTGGGGTCCATGCTAAGCCACATTTGTTTATGGTAAAACTCAAGATATTCGTTAAGATGACTAATAAGCTTAGATGCCATGACCATGTCTTCATCTCTTGGATTTCTTTTTTCAAGCGAATTGAGGGGCGTCCTTACCAATGCAGTGTCTGAAGTTCCAGGTCCGATAGCATCATTAATGCCATATTGAGATGTTAAAATACCATTATAATGATGTGTTGAGTAGGTTGCCTTCAATGATTGCAAATGAATTTTATTATCTGTTGGAAATGCGCTTGTCCAACCTTCGCCTACTCTTGACAAATCAAAACTAACCTGCAAACCAGCTAATTCACTGCGTTTAAATCCGAGAGGAACTGTGGAACGGAATCTGATCCGCAAAGGTTTGTTTTTTGATGAAATTTCGCTAAAACGTCCTTGATTAGCATATTTAAACAAGGACTCCCAACCACTTATTCTTTTATTTTCATAAGAATCGACTAGTGTGAAATCAAAGCCAGTTATAACACCGCCTCCTTGTTTAGAAATAACTAAACTATCAATAAGGCCTTCAACGATCTTAGGCACAATTTCACTTTCGAAGATAGCGTCTCTTTCCCTTTGCTTTTTTAATTCTACTTGTCTATAATTGTTTATGATCGAATTTGAAATACCTCTAAATCTAAAAAACGGATGGCCAATTAACAAATTCTCAAGATCATCCAACTTTTCTTTACCGTCGATATCTGCTTGATCTAATGGTCTCGTAAATGAAAATGAAATAGATAATTCACCATCGATATAATCAATCTCTTCATCTGCATACCGACCTTCAGGGAAGTCTACAAAACTATACTCACTTTCAATTCTATCTACAGCGTTGAGCCCTTCACTTAAATCATCACGTAACAAAACACCACTTAGCGTATTTTTCCATCTCATGATCTTCTCTATAGTAAATTCGGACATTGGCAAAGGCACAAACAAACACT
>JANMMV010000676.1:0-5077 GCA_031373565.1 Saprospiraceae bacterium | reverse complement strand
CGCCTTTGTGCGTAGAGTCCGACTTAATTCTGTTTTGTTCCTCCGCAATCTCCAGACCGGCGAAGAGTGGCCCATCTACGACAAACTAAACAGAGATGCACAAGAGACATGGGCGATCTTCGGCTTGTATCCGGGCTTCGCATGGACGCCGGATAACAAGAACATCGTTATCTGGGCGAAGGGAAAAATCTGGAAGGTGGATGTTGAGAAAAAGTCGGCAACAGAAATTCCCTTCAAGGTGAATGTTAAAGGGAGCCAGACTGAGCCCGTGCGTGTCAAGCAGGCTGTTGCTCCTGATAAATTCGATGTGAAGATGCTTCGCTGGGTTACCACTTCACCCGACGGAAAATGGGTAGTGTACAATGCCCTTGGCCATCTCTATCTAAAGCCGGTTTCCGGCGGAGAACCGAAACGACTCACCAATGATGATCATTTTGGATTCATTGAGTGGTCGTTTTCCTTTTTTCAACTCCGCTTCATAACGATCCAGATGGACCACTACCGCCTTATTTCCTTTCTCGACAGTATCGATTGGTGGAATACTCAATGGATTGCCAAACAATTTTAAGCCTGCACCGCGATCATTTTCATTTAAAAATATCGTTATACCTTTCCGAATCAATTCCAGCAAGGGTGAAAGATCTGAAATTTGATTATTTTCTAAATTAATCGAAGTAAGACCTTTCAATTCCTTTAATGGCGAAAGATCTGAAATTTGATTACTACTTAGATCTAGAGAAGTAAGGCCTTGTAATTTCTTTAACGGAGAAAGATCTGAAATATGATTTTTCCTTAAAAGAAGCTCGGTAAGCCCAGTCAATTCCTTCAATGGCGAAAGATCTGTAATTTGATTAATCCTTAAATCTATCGAAGTAAGCCCTTGCAGATCCTTCAATGGCGAAAGATCAGAAATTTGATTTTCACGTAAATCTAGCGAAGTAAGCCTTTGCAAATCTTTTAACGGTGCAAGATCTGAAATTTGATTTCTCAATAAATATAGCGTAGAAAGGCGGGTTAATTCCAGCAATGGCGAAATATCTGAAATTCGATTTTGTCTTAATAATAGCGTAGTAAGTCCATTCAATTCCTTCAATGGAGTAAGATCTGAAATTCGATTAATATCTAACGAAATAAAAGCAAGCCCTTTCAATTCCTTCAAAGGCGAAAGATCCGAAATTTGATTGCGACTTAAATCAATCGAAGTAAGCCCTTTCAATTCCTTCAAAGGCGAAATATCTGAAATTTGATTGTTACTTAACTCCAGATTATTTAGCTCTTGCAAATCTTTCAACGAAGAAAAATCATAAATTTGATTTGCCCGTAAGTCAATCGAAGTAAGCTCTTGCAAATCCTTCAATGGCGAAAGATCTGAAATTTGATTAACACTTAAATTAAGCGAAGTTAGCCCGTGCAATTCCTGCAAGGGCGAAATATCTGAAATTTGATTATTTTCTAAATCAATCGAAGTAAGCCCTTTCAATTCCTTCAGTGGCGAAAGACCTATAATTTGATTATTCCATAAAACAAGCGTAGTAAGTCCTTGCAAGTCCTTCAAAGTCGAAATATCTGAAATTTGATTACCACCTAAATAAAGCGAAGTAAGCTTTTTCAATTCCTTCAATGGTGAGAGATCTGAAATTAAATTACTACTTAAGCGTAGCTCCCTAAGATTCTGTAATTCCTTCAAAGGCGAAAGATCTGAAATACCTTTACCCCTAATACTGATCTCAGTGACTATACCATTTTCTTTGATGAAAGCATCTACACGATCGATGCCAAACGCCTTTTCAAGCTCTATGATTTCCTGCGGTCTATCTTTCATAACCATTTATTTTCTGTAAAAATAGTAAAAATCATTGATTTTGTAGCCATGCCCCATTGTGTAATAGCTCTGATGGCTTGCGATTGTGACATACTCATCAGACGTGTTGTTAACAGCGCAAGTAATAAAGCTATCAGATCAGAACGAAATAAAGTCTAGTTTTTCCATTCATTCATCCATTCATCCATTCCTTAGAGCATTCTCGCATCAATCCCACCTTCAACCATTTTGTCATTAGGAATCTTCGTCACACTCATGAAGAAAAAACCTATCAAAAACAACACACCCAAAGCTACTACTGAGTAGCGCATATTATGGGTAAGATTGTCTACCATGCCAAAAATAAAAGTACCTCCCACAACAGCTGTTTTATAAACAACATCATAGAAACTATAGTACGAAGTGTACTTTCGTTCTTCTATTGGGAGCACCATACTGAAGCTAGCTCGTGATAACGACTGAATACCTCCCATGACCATCCCTACAGCGCCCGCTAGCACATAGAACGGCAACTTTTCGTAGGTAAATGCGGCACCGAGACAAATGGCTACCCAGACTAGGGTCATAAATTGTATGGAATATTTGTTGCCTGATCGCGAACCTATATAGGAGAATAAGTGCGCTCCGCCTATCGCAACCAGCTGTATGATGAGCACGACAATAATCAGTTCAGATGTAGCAAAACCCAGTTCGTTTTTGGCGAATAAAGTAGCTAAATAGATGACCGTCTGTACGCCAGCGCTTACAAACCAAAATGATAACAAAAATGTCTTGACGTTGGACATAGCTAAGATTTTGCGGAAAGCGATACCTACTTCATTATATCCAGCTTTGATCATCGATGGGTTGAATTTATGTTTGATTTCCTTAGGTAGATGCTTGAAGGTATATTGTGAAAAAACAACCCACCATATTCCTACGAGTATAAAACCAATACGAGAGCCCATCTGGCCATCAGCTAGCCCAAACCAGCCAGGATAAAGCACCATAAATAGAATGAATATTAATAAAATGACGCTACCGATATAACCATAAGTATATCCTTTGGCACTGACTCGATTATAATTATCTTGGGATACGATCAGCGGCAAATAACTATCGTAAAATACAATACTACCAGAAAAACCTATCGTTGCAAGTATGAATGCTGAAGTACCTAACCAGAGCTGACTTTCATCCACAAAATAATATAATAAGCAGCATGATATAGAGCCAATCATGGTAAAAATCTTTAGAAAAGTCATGCGACGACCACTAAAATCAGCGATCCCAGACAACAGCGGAGATAAGATTGCAATCAGTAAAAAAGAGAATGATACAGCAAAGGAATACAAGGCACTATTAGTAAAAGTAAGGCCGCCGATCTTGATGATGTCGGGCGAATATTCTTCAAAATAGCCAGGAAAGATAGCTGTTGAGATCACTAGTGCGTAAGCCGAGTTTGCCCAGTCAAAAATGGCCCAAGCTTTTATTGTCTTTTTATCATTGAGTTGCATCGTTGTTGCTTTTGATAGCCTAAAAGTAGGTAAATGTTATTAATGGACAGCCAAACTAGAAGTTAGATTTTAGAAATTTGTTTAAATACACCCTGTGTTCAAATCTGGTTCAGAAATTACGTCCTTTTTGTCCTTGCTGTTCGGATTTGACTTAATCGCAATGAATGCATACTCAATTAAACAGTTACACAACCCAACAGTTAAACAACTTAAACGTATCTTTGCAACTTATTTTATAATGCTATGCGCTTTTCCCAGTATCATTTCGTTGACGAAATCAAGGACAATCTCGAGTATCTAGGATGGAAGAAGCCGACTGATATTCAATATAAATGTATCCCCAATATCTTGCGTGGGGAGGATCTATTAGCCATCGCGCAAACAGGGACAGGCAAGACGGCGGCTTTCGTGCTACCGATCTTACACATCTTACATGCCAAAATCAATAATAAACGTGATGACGGTATCAAATGTGTTGTGATGGTACCGACGCGCGAGTTGTGCGTCCAGATAGCGCAAGTTTTTCAAACGTTAGGTAAAGGCACTAGGGTCGTCACTTTCTCCGTTTTCGGTGGTGTGGAGCAAGGCCCGCAAATAAGCAAATTAGAGAAAGGTATCGATATCTTGGTGACAACACCAGGTAGGATGTTTGATCTAGTAAGCCAAAAATATATCAAACTAAATAGGGTAGAACTGCTCGTGCTCGATGAGGCGGATCATATGCTAGAGCGTGGATTTATCAAAGATATTCGAGATTTGATTCGTTTTTTACCTAAGCATCGCCAAACCTTATTCTTTTCGGCGACCATTGATGAAGAGATCAAGGATTTAGCTTATTCGCTCGTTACCAATCCGATCCGTATACAAGTTTCTCCCAAGGATCCGGTATCCAAAAATGTCAATCACTCCGTAATGTTTGTAGGGATGGATGACAAGAGATTTTTTCTTGAACGCATGGTTAGAGAAAATCCTGATAAAAAGATTCTCGTTTTTGTTCGTACAAAAGTTCGATGTGAACGTGTCCAAAAAGCGATGGAGCGTGTAGAAATTCCTTCTATATTTATGCATGGTGGCAAAGAACAAGCCGATCGTATGCAGACTTTAAATGCTTTTCGTAGTGGGGAGTACATGATGTTGATCGCGACTGACGTGAGTGCTCGTGGAATTGATATCTCAGACGTAGATTTTGTTGTCAATTATGATCTTCCTGAGCATCCCGAAGCCTACGTGCATCGAGTCGGACGAACAGGACGTGGTGTTAAAAAAGGATTTGCGTATTCATTTTGTGATCCCGAAGAGTTACCCTTGCTCAAAGCAGTTGAAGAGTACATTGGCAAGCCTGTCAGGGTCGTATCACTGGAAAAAGTCGATTACAAAGAAGTGGTAGATCTCACCTTTGATAAAAAAATGGATCTCAAACAAATCTTAATAGAACTCACCCCCGAGCCCAACAAACGATACGGCGTCAAGAAAGCGAAGCGGAAATGATAGAGAATGCTTGAATGAGGGAATGCTTGAATGGAAAAAAACAGGTTATAAGGTTGTAGTTGATAAGGTGATAGTTGATAAGGTTATAGGCTATTAGGTTATAGGTAATAAGGTTATGGGTTATAAGGTTGTAGTTGATAAGGTGATAGTTGATAAGGTTGTAGGTTATAGGTTATGGGTTATAAGGTTGTAGTTGATAAGGTGATAGTTGATAAGGTTATAGGCTATTAGGTTATAGGTAATAAGGTTATGGGTTATAAGGTTGTAGTTG
>JANMMV010000653.1:0-5334 GCA_031373565.1 Saprospiraceae bacterium | reverse complement strand
GATGGTAGGAATAGATAAAGAAGGTATTTGGAATCTCATGAATCCTATTGATTATCTTGACAACGCAGATGATAATGCACTAATAGCACTTAAGCCAAATGATGATAGAGTATATCTCGACAAAAGTGTAAATGCGACCTACCTAAAGCGTTATAAAGGCAATCGTCGCGTATCCAAGGTTGACGTTGTGTTCTCGGCTATACATGGAAGCTATGGCGAAGATGGTGTACTGCAAGGTTATCTTCGAACTACCGAAGTAGCTTTTGTAGGCGTCGATTTGTTATGTTCGGCCGTAGGTATGGACAAAGACTTTGCAAAACGTCTATGGAGAGATGCAGGTATACCGATAGCTGATTTTGAAATCATAACTGCCCATAATAAATCAAAATTTTCCTATGCAAAGCTTGCGGCAAAATTAGGCCCTACCCTATTTGTCAAACCTGCCAATGCAGGTTCGTCTGTCGGCGTTCACAAGGTAACCAATGAGTCAGAATACAAATCTGCCATTGCCGATGCCTTACAATATGATCGCAAGTTGCTGGTCGAAGAAGCCATCGTCGGTATCGAAGTAGAATGCGCAGTCCTAGGTAATGAAGAAGTACGTGCTTCGGTCATCGGTGGTATAGTCCCTACTGATAAGTTTTATTCTTATGATGCTAAATATATATCTACAACAGGAGCCAAAACGATGATTCCAGCGCCGATAGATCCTGAAATCGCCAAGTCTATCCAAGCTACGGCCATCCAAGCTTTCAAATGTATCGGTGGCGAAGGATTGTCAAGGGTAGATTTCTTTCTTACCGAAGATAATCGATTCATTCTCAATGAGATCAACACGCTCCCCGGATTTACGAGTATCAGCATGTACCCCAAACTATGGGAGGCTTCAGGGATTCCTTACAGCCAACTTCTCGATGAGTTGATAAATTTAGGTATTGACCGCCACAAAGCCATCAAAAAGTTGATAACGAGCTGGTGATTGCAGGATAAGTTATTACAAAGATCTTACGCTAAGCGGCATTTAAATCTATTTTGTCCAACTGGTCAAATTTGTCAAATGCTGGGAAAGCGATTCGCGCTTCGATTAAAGTAGAAACGAAGCGATCATCCATTCTCAATTGATAATAACATAGGATCCTATTGTAATAAACGTCAGCTATCTCACCAAAATCCTTAGATAATTGCTCATAAATCTGTAAAGCTTCGCTATGAAATCCTAGGTCATAAAACAAGCCTGCTATCTCATAAGAAGTACTGATCGGCTCTTGAATATCAAAATAGTACTTTTCGATCAGATGCAGCGTCTTGGTTAGCATTTTGCTATCTTCAAGAGACAAGGTTGATAACTTTTTTTTGATGAATGGCAATAGCTGCAAAAACAAATTTGAATCATAAAAACCCATTTTCAAAGACAGAAATAATTCCTTTAAGGTGAGTTCATTGACTAATCTATAGACCATTTTTTTCATTCCATTGTAATCGTCAGGACCAAAACCAGTGACGTGCTGCTCATAAGCTTTGAATGTTTCACCATATTGTCTAGGATTACTAACAAGCATAAGACATCCTAATTGCAAAGAAGAATCTGTCGATACCGCAAACAGTGGTTTGCCATGAACGAGCTCACAATACATACCTATCGCATGAAAATTTACATAAAGGGAAAAACTACCATGATGGATGATCTGTGGTTCAGGTTTTCCCTCCAATGCACCAAGTTCGGTGACACCTTTATCAATCGTGAGCAACATAGCTCCTTGCGCTGAATATTGCCGTAAGGTCTCAATGCACTGAATGCTTAAACGCGGTACCAATAGAAAAGCTTCGTTTAGGACTGTTTTATATTTTGCTAATAATGGAAGCGTAAAAGGATCTTGTTCTTTGGTTGGCACACGCCCATCGCTAATGAGAATCGTAGATTTAAGACTTTTCAACATTTCCGCTGCGGTATCTGTCTCGATGTCAAGGTACGATTCGAGGGTAATCGTACAAGGGGATACTATTCCATCATTGATATAATAAAGATCGGTAGGTATTGAATCAAAAAAATAATTGGCAATAGCGATCAGTGGATAGTGAAGTTGTCCTTTTTGAATCGTCACTTTACTTTTTCGCAGTCGTAATTCGTTGCTTATCACACCGTCATAATATGCAACATCGAGTTTCCCGCTCACATAGAATGATTGCAGCTGGGGGTGCTCCTCAAAAAATGAAAGGTTGAGTTCCACAATATCAGTCATCACATAACAATAGGCCGGCAATGCAGTTGTCTCTAGCGCTATTAAATCTTCCAAATGCATCAAAATATGATACCCCAACCGACCGTGTCCTGATCCTAGTTCGATGATGTACACCTTTTGATCGCTTGACACAGTAACAGCAAGATCCTTCAAAAATCCTAAGATCATGGCGGCATAGGTTTTACCAACATAGGCATTGCTTGTCATGTTATGTGGCACTACACCATCGCTCCATGCAGACAAACCTACTTCATGATAATATGATCTATTGAGGTCCCAGATTTTGCTATCCGCAAAAGGAATATTGGATTCTAGGGTGGTGTATTCTAGTCGCATCTGATTTAGCTTTTGAAGCTCAGCACCCGCAATAGAGAAAATTCTAATTAGACATTTGAGCTAAAATTCAAATTGTAAACTAAGCCATCCCAAACTACTTTTTACAACAGCAGAAAACAACGAAATTTATTTCGGATGTAATCTAATCATTTTAGAACGATATTTCATGTTTTATGGGAAGTAAGTATCTGAAACAATCTTTCTTGGGCTAAATAATCGCTGGCAAATCCTACTTCTCCCATTTTACGCTAGACATTTGGAGATCTCTACTATTGGGTCCGACCATGATGTGAAACTCCCCGGCTTCCCAATCGTGCTTGAGATCGTAATTGTAAAATTTCAATAAATCTGGCGTAATGGTAAAAGAAACTTCTTTTGTCTCTCCGGGCCTTAGTTCTATTTTTTCAAAGCCTTTGAGCTCTTTTATAGGTCGAGTAACAGATCCGACAACATCACGAATATATAATTGTGCGATTTCTTTACCAACAGTTTTACCTGTATTGGTAATGGATATGGTGGCTTTTAGAACGTCATTGCCTTTGAGCTTATTCTTAGAAAGTTTTAGGACGCCATAATCAAACTTTGTGTAGCTTAGACCATAACCAAATGGATACAATGGTTCATTGCTCACATCTAGGTAGTTGCTTTTGAATTTCTGAAACCAAGGAGCGTCGCCCAACGGACGGCCTGTGTTTTTGGCTGCATAATAAAGCGGGATCTGACCGACATGCTGCGGCCACGTAGTTGTTAGTTTACCAGAAGGATTGACATCACCAAACAAGACATCCGTTATAGCATAACCTGCCTCACTGCCCGGAAACCATACATTCAAGATGGCTGGCACATTTTGCGAAGCCCACTTAATCTCCATCGGTCTACCCGCAAAAAGCATTAAGACAACTGGTTTACCCGTCTTGAGTAAGGCTGCAATCAGATCCTTTTGCACTTGTGGAATGCCAATATCAACTCTACAGGATGACTCTCCTGACATCTCTGCGGACTCGCCACCTGCGACAACGATTACGTCAGCTTGCATCGCGACCGCCACAGCTTCGTCTATTAGTACTTGTGCAGGCCTTGAATCACGCCGCAATGATTTGCCAAACATACCTGCATTCATTTCAAAAATAGAATCTTGCTCAAGGTTAGAGCCGCGTGCATGTAGGATTTTAACTTGATTGCCCACTAGCTCTTGCATACCTTTGAGCACCGATATCGCTTCTTCATACTTTGCAGCTACTGCCCATGTTCCTGGCATATTCTCTTTATTATCTGCAAGTGGACCAATCAAAGCAATTGTACCTGATTTTTTGAGTGGTAGGATATTGCCTTCATTCTTTAGCAAAACCATGGATTGGGCAGCTGTAGATCTTGCAGCTTGACGGTTGCCTTTTGTGAAAATATCCGTTTTGGCGCGAGAATCGTCACAATATCGATAAGGATCTTCAAATAGTCCTAGCTTATACTTGGCCTCTAATACGCGCCGACAGGCATCATCCAATTGTTTAGTCGTTACCTTTTTATCATTTAATGATTGCTTAATGGTGGAAAAAATACCTTCACCTACCATTTCCATGTCAATGCCCGCATCCAATGCTCTTGCAGAAACTGTCTTGAGATCACCAATGCCATGATCAACCATCTCGGTGACTCCAGTATAGTCCGTGACTATGAAACCACCAAATCCCCACTCTTTTCTAAGCACATCTGTAAGCAGCCATTTATTGGCTGTAGCGGGGACGCCATCCACATCATTAAATGAAGCCATGACGCTACCTGCTCCTGCATCGATACCTCCTTTATAAGGTGGAAAATAATCGTTGTACATACGCTGATGACTCATGTCAGTCGTATTGTAGTCACGTCCAGATTCTGACGCTCCATACAATGCGAAGTGCTTGACACAAGACATAATCGTGTTGTTAGCTTTGAGGTCGGATCCTTGGTAACCTTTGACCATCGCTTGAGCAATCTGATAACCCAAAAATGGATCTTCACCAGCACCCTCTGCTACTCGTCCCCATCTAGGATCCCGGCATATGTCTACCATCGGCGAAAAGGTCCAATTGATACCGTCTGCGCTAGCTTCGATGGCAGCGATTCGAGCGCTATTTTCAATTAGTTTCATATCCCAGCTACAGCTCAAACCCAACGGAATAGGGAAAACAGAAGCATAACCATGGATCACATCCATACCAAAAATAAGGGGAATCTTTAGGCGACTCTCCTCGATCGCTACCCGTTGCACTTCTTTAATTTTCCCAACCGTTCTGATATTAAAAAGCCCTCCTACTTTACCTTCCCTGATTTTTTTACCAATATCGGAACTTTTCGCTTGCCCTGTGACAATATCGCCACTTCCGGGGAGATTAAGTTGACCGATCTTCTCGTCTAGCGTCATCTTTTTCATCAGCGCATCGATGAAAGGCTTCATCTTCGGGTCGGGCTTAGAAGCTTGTGAATAAGCGTTGCCTAAACCAACTAACAATATTAAGAAAGTTAAGTACTTTTGCATATCAGCGATTTGAAATTAGATGGATTATTAGATATTAGTATTAAATAGCTGCAAAGATAGTCGGAATTTTGGGATTCGATCAAATAGATAAGAGAAGCAGTATCAGGTTTCAAGAGTTAGATCTTAGCATGTCCATAAGAATTAACTTAGGCCTAAAGCAGATAGTCAAAAGAGATAAAAAATGAATAATATTTTCATTCATTGCTATATACGTATTATAATATTTTAATATGTAATTAATAT
>JANMMV010000648.1:0-2611 GCA_031373565.1 Saprospiraceae bacterium | reverse complement strand
ATCCTGGACGCCAAGCCTTACATTCATCTTTTCTTTCAAAAATTTGCGCTGGATACCTAAATCAAGGCTGTATTGCGACTCAAACAAAAATACACCGCCCCAAACTCCTGGACCAGAATACCATCCAGACACTTCACCCTTGAATCCATTGCCAAGAGAGAATGTTGATTGCTGATAAAAATTGTAATTGGTAGCTTGTACATCAACGATGGATCCGTTGGGATAAGTAGCTTGATTATCGGTATAGGATAAAGATGTATTGAGATAAAGCGACCACCATTTGTTGATTGTAAAAGGTAGCGAAGCACTAGCCACATACAAGTCTTGGCTTGCAAGATTGTCCCAACTGATAAATCCTGCACGTGGATCGATCTCATCTGGGCCAATAAGACGCGTGATTTGATTGTCAGTACGGCTGTAGGATAACTTAAAATTATACATATATTTCAGCGTATAGCTTAGATCAATATTATGCATTTTCTCTGGCAATAATGATTTGTTTCCCTTGCTATAAGAAAGTTCGCTGAGCTGCTCACGAAAAGGATTTAACACATTATAATCTGGTCTATTGATACGTCGGCCATAGTTTAATGCCCATGCATGTTCAGGAGCACGATTATAGGTGATACCTGCTGATGGAAAAAGATTTATATAATCAAAAAGGACTGGCGCTTCCTCAAGTTCTGGCAAAAAGGCATTGAGATCTCCCTGCGCGTCTGTAGCCTCTGCGCGTAAACCACCAGTCACTCCCCACTTAGCGTTGAGTGTTTTGCCATAGTTTACGTAAGCTGCATATACATTTTCATCATAGAAAAACTGATTAGACCTCCTATTATTAAGCGTTTGATTATTGTTGATGACGTCATAAAACAAAAATGTATTATCAGTACCAACTTGAGTGAATTTTGTGCCAACGCTCAGACTTCCTTTGTACCACTCAGTCTCATAATCTGCTTTGGCAGAAGCAATATTAATCTTAACAGGTGTCGAATAAAAATTAATATTCTGACTTCTTAAGGTCACAGTATCTGCATTGTAATAATAGTTTGGTTGATTTTGGTCCGATGTATTATCGTATGAGCCGTAATCTAAGTCAATAGAAAATCTTTTCTTCCCTTTATTGAATGCATAATTTAGATTGGTGGTCGATTGGCTGCGGTTAGAAGTACCATTATTGGGAGATACCAGAATGCTGTCGATTGTCTGCGAAGTACCATTAGGAAAGATAAATACGCGATTATTTGCGTTATTATTGGTATTGTTATCCCCTGCTCCGACCAATATACCTATCGTACTGTATTTTCCAATGAAAAAATCGGCACCAATTCGACCATTATAACCACTATTATCATTGACAGAGATATTGCTTTCTTCCGTTCTAATACTGTTTTGGTAGTTAGTAAAAAGCATCCTATTCCAGTTTTCACCTAAAAAGGTTCCTATATTTCCAAATACATTGAATGATTTATTTCGGTAGTTGCCTGTTGCATTCAGATTACCATTTGCATATCTACCGTGGCTGTAGGTTGAACTGATCGTACCGTTGCCTCCTATATTTTGATCTTTTTTGAGCCGTATATCGATGATTCCCGCATTACCTTGTGCCTCATATTTGGCTCCAGGATTAGTGATCACTTCGATCCTATCTATTTGTTCAGATGTCAATGATTGCAAGTAATTTGTCAAATCTTCACCGGTCAAAGGAAGCCTTTTGCCATCGACATAAACAAGGACACCGCTGCGCCCTAGGACATTGATATTATTGTTATTGTCGATGACGATACCAGGCGCTTTTCGCAAAAGGTTTATACCATTCTGACCACTCGCATTGATGGTACCTTGTACATTAAAAACAGTACGGTCTGCTTTTACTTCAATGATGGAACGCGTAGCGGATACAACAACCTCCTCCATTAGTTTAGCATTTTCACTCATAGAAATAGCAGGAATAGTGAACGGCTCTCCGGTTACGTTAAATGCGGACGAAAGATAATCGTTGTAACCAAGATAATTGACTTCGACAAAATAACTTCCAGCATCGATCGATTCAAAAGTAAAAAGGCCCTTGTCATCTGTGATAGCACCTTTAACGAGTGCAGAATCTTTTATAGCCTTGAGTATTACAGGTACGTAACCCATTTCTTGGGACTTCTCATCAAAGACCGAGCCTGATATTCTAGATTGCGCAATGAGCTGAGTTGAAGAAATAAAGATTAAATAAATGGCTAAGCTTGCAAAAATTCTCATAGAAGGATAAAGTAAAATTAACTAATAAAGTATACGGACAAAGATAACTTCAATTGGTTTTGTAATCGGTCGCATTTAGTCAAAGGACATGTATTTATCGACCAACGTTGCATCAAGCAAAACTTTGAAGTGTCTGAATTATTTCAGTTTGGCAATCTTATCAGGATTAGCTTTCAGAAATGCATCCCACCCACCTTTTTTGGATAGGCCAGCAATAGGACTGCTCATTTGATTGTAATGAGTTAATGCTGCAGCTAGGGCATCAGTGGCATCGAGGTGCTTCGTTGTGATTTTGATCTTAAGAATAGTTTCTAGCATGGCCATGACCTGTTCTTTTGAAGCATTGCCATTGCCCGTTATCGAT
>JANMMV010000619.1:0-2872 GCA_031373565.1 Saprospiraceae bacterium | reverse complement strand
ATCGATACACCTGGAGCTTATCCAGGATTAGAGGCAGAAGAACGCGGGCAGGCAGAAGCTATTGCTCGCAATCTATTCGAAATGGCACAACTCAAAGTGCCTATTTTATGCTATATCATTGGAGAAGGCGCTTCAGGTGGTGCACTAGGAATAGGTTTAGGAGATAAGGTGTTTATGCTTGAGAATACGTGGTACACAGTGATTTCACCAGAATCTTGCTCGTCAATATTGTGGCGTAGTTGGGATCACAAGGAAGAAGCGGCCGAAGCATTAAAACTCACCCCTGAACACATGCTCAATTTCGGTCTGATCGATGATATTGTCAAAGAACCACTTGGTGGAGCACATACTGATCCAGAAAAAATAGCTAAAACCCTAAAGTCGCATATCAAAGCTGAATTAGCAAGTCTAATCACGATGGATCCTGAGGAGCGCATAACCGCGAGGATTAATAAATATGCCAATATGGGCCAATATGCCATCGCCAAATAAGCATACTGCGTAACAATAAATTCAAAAGCCAGTGATCGATACTATCAAAAAGTGGATGCTCCAAAGCAAGACACCCAAGAAAAGCGCTGGGAACGCGAAAGGCTTAAATGAATTTATGAACATTGCTATCCTATACGATGCCACAGCTGAACAAGATAGGAAGACGATCAAAAAATGGACTAAATTGTTGTCCAATAGATCTGTCACAACGCTTGGTTTTTGTAATCAGAAGTTGCCCTTAACGGATGCGGCATTGCCTACTTACAATCTTCAAGATATCAATTGGTACAATTTGCCGACAGCTAATCTAGTTGACGCTTTTATAAAGCCTTCGTATGATTTAGTTATTTTCGCCTCACCCTCGATGAAGCCACATATGACCTTTATCTTTTTATCACTCAAGACCAAAATAGCAGCTGGACCAGATTTGAAGAATGCTTTGAATTATTTTGATCTTATTGTCGAATCTTCAAGTCAACCTATCAGTACGGATACGATCATAGGAGATGTCATAGCTGCTATCAATAAAATAGCGGCGTAATTTACTAATAACTAAGAATAATAATGAAAGACAAAAGATTTATTGGTACAGGAGTTGCTATCATCACACCATTTAGAAATAATGAGGTTGATTATCCAGCCCTCGGTAAAATCATAGAACACCTCATAGATGGTGGCATGCAGTATATTGTGGCATTAGGATCAACCGGCGAGACGGCTACACTCAATGAAGAAGAAGCGCGGAGCATTCTCGATTTCTGCATCGAAAAAGTAGGTGGCCGTGTGCCAATCGTTGCAGGTAATTTTGGTGGAAATGATACCAAGGAACTCGTCAAGAAGATCAAGAACTATAATTTTGACGGTATTGCCGCTATCTTGTCTTCGAGCCCGGCCTATGTCAAGCCGTCGCAGGAAGGTATTTTCTTACACTACGCCGCTGTCGCTGATGCTAGTCCAGTGCCAGTTATTCTTTATAATGTTCCAAGTCGCACTCGATCAAATATGGAGTGGGAGACAACAGTAAGACTGGCCAATTATAGTCGCAATATCATAGGTATCAAGGAAGCGTCTGGAGACCTCATCCAAACTACACGAATCATTAAAAACAAACCGCACCATTTCATTGTCACTTCGGGAGATGATGAAGTCGCACTACCGATGACCGCTGCTGGTGGCGATGGCGTGATTTCTGTTATGGCCAATGCATTTCCCAAAGCTTTCGGTGAGATGATTCGACTATCATTGTCCGAAGACTATGTCAATGCTCGAGAAATGAATTATAAAACTTATGATCTACACAAATGGCTCTATATCGAAGGTAATCCTGTCGGTATCAAATCGGCTATGCAGATCCTTGGATTTTGCACTAATGAAGTGAGACTACCTTTGGCGTCGATGTCAGCAGCAAATTATGAAGGGCTGAAAGCGGAAGTACTGAAGACCATGCAGTCATTGTAATGAATCGTAGAAAATCATACATAACCAAATTTGTAAACAGTTGGAAAAAACTTGGGCCAGGGCTAGTGACAGGCGCAAGTGATGATGACCCATCAGGAATCGCCACCTATTCTCAGGCTGGTGCTGCCTTTGGACTTTCGACATTGTGGACAGCCATTGTTGCTTTTCCGCTCATGGCTTCGATCCAGCAGATGTGTGCAAGAATTGGTCTAGTAACATCACAAGGATTGACTGGTTCACTTAAAAAACACTATCCTAGACCTATATTGTATATGATGTTATTATTTAGCTTTCCCGCTATTGTTATGAATATCGGTGCTGATATAGCCGGAATGGGCGCTGTAGGAAATCTGCTTTTCCCGTCCATTGGTGCTAATTATTTCAGTATTTTTTTCACAATCATACTTTTGGGCTTAATTATTTACTTACCGTATCAAAAAATTGCAGCCGTTTTGAAGTATTTGTGCCTTGTTATGGTGGTTTATTTTATTGTTCCATTTTTGTATAAGCAAGATTTTGGGGAAATTATTAAAGCTACTTTTATTCCCACTGTAAAGTTTGATAAGGACTTCATAGCCATAATAGTTGGCATTCTTGGCACCACCATCTCACCATATCTCTTCTTTTGGCAGGCATCAGTAGAGGTTGAAGAGATGAAAAACAAAAAGAAACACTTGATCGTCAATAAGAAAATAATCCATGAGATTAACCAAGATATAGATTTTGGTATGACTGTCTCGGGATTTGTAATGTATTTTATTATTTTAACTACAGGCACTGTCTTATTTAATGGTGGCATTCATCAGATTGATACTGTTGAGCAAGCTGCGATGGCTCTAAAACCGCTGGCTGGCAATCTAGCTTATCTTCTTTTTGCTGTCGGTGTCATCGGCACGGGACTGATAGCCATTCCTGTTTTAAG
>JANMMV010000612.1:0-9946 GCA_031373565.1 Saprospiraceae bacterium | reverse complement strand
GGATTCTCCTGGCACGAGCAATACTTTTGCTGTAACATCGCCAACAGACAATACTTATACCGCTGTGCGTGCTACTTGCGGACCGTTTAATTATAATATCACTGGGGGACAAATAGTAGCGACGGCACCTCTTAATGCTTGTGTAACACTTACTAATGCATCCTCGGTAAATGGCAAAATAGCCTTAGTGGATAGAAGTAGTTCGTGTAATCATGGCGTTCAAATTTTGAATGCACAGAATGCTGGGGCCATTGCCGTCGTCATATGTCACAATGTAAATGGCGCAACACCACTTGTGGTCACGGGTGGGGCAAATACCGATTTGATTACTATTCCTGTAGTAATGATTAGCCTGGCAAATTGCATAACCATTCGTAATCAACTTGGATCAAATACAGTTCTAGCTAACTTATCGGCGACTGTTCCGACACAAAAAGATGGGGATGTAGATAATGGAATTATCGCTCATGAGTATGGTCATGGTATTTCAAATAGGCTTACAGGTGGTGCGGGCAATACAAGTTGTCTTACTAATAGTGAGCAAATGGGAGAAGGCTGGAGTGATTGGTTTGGGTTGATGCTCACCATGAACGCTGGCGATGTGGGTACTACCGGCAAAGGAATAGGTACTTATGCGCTGAGTCAGGCGCCAACAGGGACGGGAATAAGACAATATAAGTATTCAACAAGTCTAATAACTAACCCACACACCTACAACAGTATCAAAACGGTTGCCATACCTCATGGAATAGGTTCTGTGTGGTGTGCAATGTTATGGGAAATGACTTGGAAGCTTATAGATCTTTATGGATTTGATTCAGATTTGTACGGTGGAAATGGTGGCAATAATATAGCAATGGCACTTGTTACAGAGGGGCTGAAATTGCAACCCTGTAGCCCCGGATTTGTGGATGGCAGAGATGCTATACTGATGGCAGATATGGTGTTATATGGTGGTGAACACCAATGTTTAATTTGGGAAGCATTCGCTAAGAGAGGTCTGGGTTACAGTGCCAACCAAGGGTCTTCTGCAAACAGATCAGACGGTATAGAGAGTTTTGACTTATCACCAACTTGTTACATTGATGCAAAACTGACCGTTGACAAAACAGTGCTCATTGAAGCTGAGACACTCACTTTTAGAGCTAGAGTGAGTAATGTAAGTAACCAAATGCTTACCAATGTAGTAGTAACGGATACAATTCCTATTGGCACAACATTTATAGCTGCGACTAATGGAGGTACGTTCAATGGGATTAGGGTTATATTTCCATCTACTTCTATTGGCGTTAATGATTCTATTATTAGGTATTTTACCGTTAAAGTAAACAATACAACTGCAGGTGGTCTCTATACTTTAACGGATGGTGCGGAATCAAGCCTTTCAGACAATTGGAAGCAAAACTCTTCAGTTCCAACGACAGGAATATGGAGTAGAGTAACTACCGCCCCGAAATCAGGTGCAAACTCCTATTTTGCCCTTGATTCGCCGACAACAAATGACTTATTTCTTACTATCAATCCATTACGGAGGCTGAGAGCAAATAGTGAATTATCATTTTGGCATTCATACAACACCGAACAAGATTGGGATGGGGGAAGAATTCAGATTTCAACAGATAAAGGTTTATCTTGGAGTGATTTGGGGTCATTAATTACAATGAATGGCTATAACGGCATACTAGATAATTCGGCTCTTTCACCTGGTTTTACAGGCACTAGCGGAGGTTATATTCAGACCAAAGTCAATCTGGCTAGTTTTGCAGATCAAAACATACTCATTAGATTTTGGATGCACTGTGATGCAGAAGTGGGTGGAGTAGGATGGCACATTGATGATGTTCTATTTTCTAATATGCAAGGAATTATACCCAACGATGCTAGAGTTGTTACAAGCCAAACGGCATCTTTCCCGTTTTCTTTAGACTTACCAGCTTTGCTTAATAATTGTAGCGTTGTCTCAAATACGAATGATCTTGGGGAAGGAAGTCTAAGATTTGCTTACAATTGTGTTGAGGCTGGTGATACGATCCGATTTGCAAATACAGTGGTGAACCAACAAGTCAACCTGACAAATAGTCTCGTAGTAGATAAAGACTTGTTTATTGAGCATATATTGCCAGGAGTAGTTAGCATTAATAACTCTTCCATCAATCCGACGCTTAAAATTGAATCAGGTATAAATCTTAAGATTAAGAATATAAGTATAAAAGCAAGTACAGGAATAGAAGGACGAAGTATTAAAAATATGGGAAACTTGATCTGTGATAGTATCATTATTATTGATCCGCTATCAACCATCAATAATATTGGGAGTAGTATCCTCAATGAAAGTAATATTAATGTAATTGGCACTTTAGTAATAAAACCATAAACTCATGACGAACGGATGTAAAGAGATGTTATTAAAATAACATAAACATAATGCATATTAAATTTTTAAAATATGATAATATGCCATTTTTAGTCATTTGATTTCTTGCTTTTTGAATTGGAAGTAGTATACCTTTATGGTCCTAAATTAAAGACACAATCATGAGGGCTTCAGTAAATAATTACATACTTATAGTATCAGTAGTGCTTAATATAGTAGCTGGCAAGTATTTTTTAGATACAAATTCATTTCATCCTTTTAAAATTGAGAAAAAACAAGTAACTCAAAAAGAAATTCCTTTTAATGACGTGCAAGAAGTTGTGCCGGGCCTTGCTCCAGTTGTTAGTCAAAGTGTAGCCTTAAAGCCAGCGATCAAAAAGGCATCAAAAAAAACAAAAATGTCAAACCCAATTTTATTTGAAGAATTGGAACATATTAGTAATCAACCTGAAGTAATTAATCAGAGTAGTGCTTCTATCAAAGAATCAAATACTTTAATGGAACTCCCTCATCTAAGTATTCCTGATAGTATAACAAATATCCAGGACACCTGCTTAAATATAGATAGTATCAATGTGGAAGGAGCATATGAAGATGAGCCAACATTTATTCAACCTATAGAAAAAGAGTTAGTTGAGTCAGGTGATACCCTACAAAATCAAAAAGAAAGGATAGAAAAACACATTCCCGTTTTAGAAATGAAGGAAACTGCATCAGTCGATAAACCTATTTCCGAAAAGGTAAGTTTTAGATTAAATGTAACGGACAACACTAATGTAAAAGTGATTTGGGCTGACAAGAATGGAAAAGTCCTTACGGTTTCAAACTCTATGTTGGTTAAAGGCTTTCAAAAAGTCAGTCTAGACACATCGGATGTATCTTCGGGCACTTACATCATTGATATTGTAGACGCATCCAATAACACCACCTTGAAAAGCGTTCGTTTTATAAAATAATAAAACGTTGCAAATTAAGAATCTTGTCGTCTAATTTGAGAAAGTAGATCTTTAATAATGCACCGTAACTTGCTTATTAAACCATTATTTCTTTTTGATGTTAATGATTCAAATTTAACGCAGCTTTATACGAATGGATAATAAATTTTCTGATTCTATTGAATATCTCAAATCTAATTGGAAAGAGATCATAAAAAAATATCAAGTTCCTAGCACCAAAGATGCTGTTTATCAGATACTTACGACTTTTTTACCATTTGTTGCGTTATGGATATTAATGTACTTTAGTCTCAGCTTGTCATATTGGGTAACCATTGGACTTGCATTGATAAATGCTTTTTTTATGGTGCGTATCTTCATCATCCAGCATGATTGCGGGCACCAGTCTTTCTTAAAATCTAAAAATGTAAATAATATAATAGGTTTTATCTGTAGTGGCTTCAGTTTGATTCCTTACAGGTATTGGGCAAAGGCGCACAACTTCCATCATGGGCATTGTGGAAGACTTGAAGAAGATATCAGAGATATAGGTGACATGCCTTTACTGACTGTAGATGAATTCAAAAACGGGTCAAGCCTAAAAAAGATTGGATACAGAATTTTTAGAATGCCTGTTGTTTTATTAACGTTAGGGTCTGTGTATTATGTATTTATTCATAATAGATATGTTTCCATTAAGCAAAAAGGATTTGAATTCGCTAAGAAGTCAGTGTTATTTAGTAATATATATATGATTGGCTTGTATGTTTTGGGAATGTTGGTTTTTGGCGCTGAAGTATTTTTGAAAATTCATTTGCCGATCGTAATGTTTTTTTCGCTAATGGCTTTTTTTGCTTTCTATATCCAACACCAACACGAGCATGCCTTTAAAAAATGGAGGCAAGAATGGGATTATGTTACGGCCGCAATAAAAGGAAGCACTTATTGGAAACTTCCTAAAGTCTTTCAGTGGTTAACGGGAAATATAGGTATCCACCATATCCATCATCTGAGCTCTCTCATACCTAACTATAATTTACAGAAGTGTAAAGATGAAAATCCAATTTTACAAGAGCATGTTACGATTGTAAGTTTCACGGGAAGTTTAAAGTACTTTCAAAACAAATTATGGGACGAATATCAAGACAGAATGATTACATTTAGCGAGTACCAAAAATTGTATGGTATGGCATAGAACTTCTTTAGTGGCATTACAATTTTATTACTCTAAAGGCTTTTTCTTCTTTGTCAATTGCAATTTTATAGAAATACGTGCCAGCTTGCAATTTTTGGTTGTTATCATCTAGGATCACAGTATGGAGACCTGTGTTAAGTCTCTGATTCTTACTTCCTACAATTTTTCCTTCAACGTCCCACACAATCCATTGAATATCAGTTGCTTCAGTAACAAGTACATCAATCTTAACAGCTTCATTATATGGATTAGGGCTTGGATTGCTTACAAAGTGGCTTTCTGCATTTTCAGATATTTTTACCACCCTTTGTTCAATAGGGTCATTGAAATTTCCACAATACTTATTATTATCTTGAATATTGATGACTGTAGTTACCTTTGACTGATTACCAACTAGATCTGTGGCCCAGATATCTACTGTATTATTGCCGCGGTTATTACAAGTATAAATTCGAGATGTATTATTGACATTAGTACTAAAAGAATATCTTATCTGGGCGGAAGGCGTACAATTATCAGAACCACTTATAACAAAATCATTTCCCCAAAGAGTCACATTGCCAAAAGAAGGATTTATGTTGGCCGCAAGACCATTCCTCGCTATCATGCTGGGTGCCGTGCAATCTTTGACCGTAATCAATGACTTACATGATTTACTATTATTGCATTTATCTCTAGCCGTCCACGTTATTGAGTGAACTCCAGGAGCGAGTGTGCCGCTAAAGGAATTGTTAGACCCAGAAGCATCGGTTGTGTTATTGTTGCCTAAATCAAATTTATAAGCCCAAGATAATGACACAGGAATGCAATCATCAGTTCCGGTAGCAATTAAACCAACAATAGCGGTGCAATTAGCCCCTACACAGAATATTGTATCTCTACATGTGCGCCCTGTCAGCGTAGGTGCTATTTTATTGATATAATTAATGTTCTGAGAATACGTAAAAACGCCTGGGCTCGCTGGATTATTAGTTTGGTATGTGCACCAATCGATAACTGTCCAAGTTCTAATGATAAATCCGCATACACCAACTGTAAACTTTTGATCTTTATAAGTCGCGTCTGCTCTGGAACATTTGTCATTTGTTATGGTTGGTCTGCCTGTAACTGTTGGAGATGGAGTGACATTATTGCACGCGTCAAAATTAACGTTTTTAGCGGGCCAAACTATATCGCTAGCACTAAATGGACTAGCGTCACGTACAGTTATAGTTTGTGTATAGGTAGCACGATTTCCCGATAAGTCGGTGACTACAAAATCTCTGAAAATTCTGCCTTGCGCGCATGAATTGAGCGTATTTCGTGACGTCGAAGTAACGGCCCCACCATCACAATTTGTAAAGACCCCGTTTTGGTATGTTATTACAGTTGGATTTCCAGGATCATTGATCACGAAAGTACTTGGTACAGATGTTGATGAGCCGATAGTTCCAAATGCATTTAAATTGCCTAGGTTTAGAGGATATTGGCAACTAATCGTAATATCTGGTAATGAGCCAGCTCGTATAACTGGTGGCGCCCCATCGAGAACCCTTACGTTCCTCGAGCAAGTTGCCGTATTGCCGTTTTGATCGGTTGCTCTAACAGCTACAGCCACCGCACGATTCACATCTGTACAACAAAAAGATGCATACGGGCCAAAATCGTCGGCAAGACCTGTTTCACAATTATTACCGACGCGTCTTATGTCATAAGTGAGAACATTACAATTGTCGGCAGACGCTGAAAATAAGGTATCGGGTCTAAGCGCTGTTTCGGAAAGAACAGTTAACGTGCCTGATTTACAAATAAGAACAGGCCTAGTTGTATCAATAGCTATCAGGTCAAATGAACAAGACTCCGTTAAGCCAACTCCGTTTGTAATAATAAAATTTATCGTATGACGACGATTATGTGATGAGTTTAAGAGTATAGTACCCGGCGAAGGGGTTTGAGCGACGTTCGTCACTGGTCTTTGACAAGGCATAAATGTCCTTATTCTAGTCCTATAGTCAGGCACAGTGATACTACAATCAACATTGAGCGCCTTAGTAGTATCTTGAGGGCAAGAATTGGTAGTAATTGTGCTTGTGCAAGTGTTTGTTTTACCACAATTATCAGTGACAGTTAGTGTATAATTGATCGTAGTGCCAATATCATTGCACCCTACAAGAGGTTTATCGGTTGCGTATCTTTGAATTCCACAATCGTCAGTACTACCATTGTTTAAGTCTACCGCCGGGTCTACCGAGTATTGCCCTGTTGTTCCTCCAAGCTTTACAACCAAAGGCTTGCAACGAGCTAAAGGCGCTGAAACGTCTCCTGTTATATTTATGACTTGAGTACAAGTAGGACGATTTCCGTTTGAATCGCTTATCTGATATGTTCTATTTAAAATACATACGGATGGATTTGATGAACTGACTAATACAAAACTAGATTCTGTAAAGGTTCCTCCGATTGCAGATCCACCTTCATCTTCAAAACTTTCGAATGTTGAGAATGGAGCAGGTAAATTTGTACAAACAGTATTAGATGAAGCTGGACAAATAAGGGTCGGTATTATGGTACCAACCGACGAAGGCTGGGTGATGTAACTGTTTATGGAGAATAATCCAACGATGTAAATATGTATAAAATTTGACAAAAGCATAACAGGGTATTTTTGTGTATTTGTCATAACACAAACATAATGCCACTTTTACGCATCATTAATTATTATAATATATTATCTACCCATACAACTCAAATTTTACTTGGGATGGGTTATATTTGCAATTGACGATAAGGTTTGCGACCGTTTCATCTATCATTTTGGTCCATCCGCATATCATAAATAATCGAGCAGCGGTGGCCCTTTTGTATGTTTCCATGTAGATATCGTGAACATAGTCATATTTAATTCCTTCGATCTGTTCTCGAGAAAGAGCAATGCTATATTTAAAGTTTGGGTGTAATTTTGCTAATTTTTCAAAATGATCGCGATACAATACTCCATTACTAGTACGCGTTCCAAAAACCAGATGTATCGAGGTGAAATTGATGCTTTTTGAGATTAAATGATCAATCATGCTTTTGAAAGGTGCTACGCCAGTTCCGGTGCAGATAAAAATTAACTCCTTTGATAAATCTTGTGGCAGAACAAATCCACCATCAGGACCTTTGAATTTAAGCGAATCTCCAATCTTCAAGCTAAATAAGTACGGCGTACCTAATCCTTGATCGTTTTTGACAATACACAACTCGATGATGTTATTATTTGACGGACATGAGGCGATAGAATAGCTGCGCCAACGTTGTGTTCGTTTTTCGCCGAGAGGTAGATCCAAAGTAATAAATTGTCCAGGCTCGAAAACAAAGCTATCCATATCGTCAATAATAATAAAAAACGATCTTGTTGTGGGGTTTAGCTCGATGATTTTGCTAATGACACCATTATGCCAATGTGTCGCCATGAGATAGTTTATGGGTTATAATAACGGATAATATCTTTCTTCTAATACTTCAATATGGTGAATAGGGTGACCCGCGATAGTGTACCCCATTGCGAATACGCTAATAGGCTTTCCCATCACCTCGCCTTCAGCTTCGAGATCTTCGTCACTGAAACTTTCAAAAAGCAGTTTGGTACTGTTTCGAACTACATCAAACTCATGGATAAGGTCATCAATAGCTCTATTACTTGCTGGTGCAGAATCGGCAAAATTATTTTCATTAAATCCTGGCAATATGGTCTTATCTCTTCTTGCAAATCGCAGTGTTCTATACGCAAAAATGCGTTCAGTATCAATTAAATGCTGAATGATCTGATTAACGGTCCATTTACCAGGCTCATAAATTTTATTACCTAAAGCCTTCAATTTGTTGGCATGCTTATGAAGTAGAGGAGTGCCAAAATCATCTAATGCGGTTAGAATACGGACATCTGGGACTTTGAGTATGTATCGATCAAAGTAAGGTGGTAATTCTGTTATTGATGATCTACTAGTCATGGCAGATCTTTATATTTGGATTGAAGTATATTGTAATGATGCTCAGTGTGGTATGCGTTCCACATCAATATTTCCCGCAAGGTCATGCGACCCATTAACGGATGAGGGATGAGGATTTCATCGAGGTTTTTGTCAGATTTTTTAAGAATGCGTGCAGAAAGTTTATCGTTTAGTTGAGACAATCTATCTAACCACGTATTGATATTATTAGAATCGACAATAGGCATATTTATAGAAAATGGGGAGCTCATTCCGCCAGCTACATTTGCAAGTTTCTCGTTGTATCTATTGACGATGGTCTGAAAATCACGATTTTCTCTATTATTCTTTCCAAATTTCCATTTAAGTATAAAACTAGGATATCCAAGTGCTTTGAGTAGTGGTTCCGTGCTTTGTACTAGGTGGGCTACATGTTGACCAGAGGTCCATTTTCCCTCTGGTGCTTTTACTACCCAATTTTGTGCTTGTTTTTCGAACAAAGATGCTAATTTGCTAGTGTTTTCTTTGAGAAGTTTATTTATTTCTGAAGGGTTCATACTTCGAGGTTTAGTCGGTAAAATTAATCTTTATTGGCTAATTGTCCACACGCAGCATCTATATCCTTGCCACGACTTCGACGCACAGTGCACATGATATCATTATTGCGAAGGTATTTAGAAAAGTCATTGATTCGATCTTCGGTTGCTTTGGTAAACGAGACGCCATCAATCGGATTATACTCGATAATATTTACTTTTACTGGAAAACCTTGCATGCACAATTTCAATAAGTTCTTTGCGTCATTAATACTGTCATTCACTCCATCAAAAGCGATGTACTCATAACTAATTTTATTGCCTGTTTTAGTGTAAAAATATCGTAGTGATTCCATAAGTGCACTAAGATTGTTTTGCTCATTGATCGGCATGATCTCGTCACGTTTGGCATCATCGGCAGCATGTAGAGAGAGCGCAATGTTGACTTTGGTACCTTCATCTGCCATGCGGGTGATCATCTTTGCAATACCAGCAGTACTAACTGTAATACGTTTTGGCGATATGTTGAGGCCAGACTCGTCAGTGAGGTAAAAAATGCTTTGCATCGTGCTGCTATAAGCTAGTAATGGCTCACCCATTCCCATGTACACGACATTTGTAAGTGGCGATCCAAAAGTCTCCATACATTGCTTATTGACTAGCACATATTGGTCATAGATCTCAGATGCATCTAGGTTTCGAACTCGTTTCATCTGTCCGGTGGCGCAAAACTTGCACGTAAGGCTACATCCCACTTGAGTAGAGACACAAACGGTAAAGCGATTGTCATTGGGTACTGGTATCAATACCGATTCGATTTTGTGACCATCGTGGAGAGTAAATCTAGATTTGATCGTACCATCATTACTATTTTGGCATTTATCCAGCTTGATGGGTAAGATTTCAAAATAAGTATTGAGCGTTTCTCGAAGAGATTTCGATAGATTGGTCATATC
>JANMMV010000564.1:0-3371 GCA_031373565.1 Saprospiraceae bacterium | reverse complement strand
TGCATCAGCAACAGCATCAGCAAGTGTGGTATTCAATATATCATAACTGGTAGAAGTGATCGCATCTGTACAACCTGATCCGGCAACTTGAAATGCTACACCAGTAAGGCCCGCGCCAGTAGATTGTGTCGGACCATTACTTGCGACCAATTGATTTGAGGAAATACCAGGTCCCGTAATATTACCTTCAAAATTCCAAGTTGTGGTATTATTTACTGACGCTGCATTTGCTACTGTGATATTTGTACTACCAACACCGCAAACATCCAAGTTCGCGGGTACATTTGGAGATGGTGGTCTCGGATTAACCACGACATTAATGACACCGACAACAAAACATCCTGTCGACAAAGTATATCTTACATAAATATTCGTTGAAACATTTATTGCAGAAACATTAGCAATTGGGTTTGTATTATTTGTTGCATCGCCTAGTGTTAAATGATATGTTAGGGCGCCACCTACAGGGCTTTGACCCAGTACTACATTATTTACATTGATTGTGTTAGGCACACAAACTGGTGACGGTTGGACAATAGCTAATGTTGGATTTACATTGATAGTAACGATGACAGAATCTGGCAAACTTTCGCATCCGTTATTGGGATCAATACAGGTAACCCAAAATAAATCTGGAGAAGTATTGACCGTAGTCGGTGGCGTAAATGAAGTGCCTGTACTTAAAAGCATACCCGGACGGCCTGTGGTTGGATTTGTGTCATAAAAATTATAGGATCCTGCAGGTACATTTATCAATTGACTGCTACCAGTAAAAGCCACGTTATCAACCCTACATGTTCCGCCAGTTGCTGTAGCGCCATACCCCGAAATTCTAACACATACATTTGGTGCGTTGACAACTGTCAATGGAGTTGTAAACATGGGATTTGGTGTAAATGCAGTTGGAATCACTAATGGTGCCCCCACATTTGAATAAGTACCAGCCGGGCCAGTTGTAGATACTGATATTTGGGCATTGATTGGACCTGTTCCTGACCTTTGAGCATCAAAAACAAATGATGATAAATCTAATTGATAGCCCGCATTAGCTGTGATACAAAATTGGAAATAGTCAGTTGCATCTGGATTGGTTAAGAATGTCCAGTTGCTCGATGAATATGAGTCTGCAGCCGTTGGCGCATTTCCTGCAGGAAAAGTCGCCGTATTTAGACCAGCACCAATTGATGCATTGGCCACAGTAACTGTTGAAGAACCAGTACCTACAGCAGTACCAGTGGTAATTTCAGTATCAAAAATCCATGATCCAGTGATAGGTAATTCTGGGCCAGGTGCTGATTGAGTATTGACAGTGATCGTGGTATTTCCGCCATCGCATACCGTGACATGCGGCACTGCTGGGGCTGGTGGCGAGACCAAAACTACGACCTGCTCAGTATCAATTTGTATACATCCGGGATAGGCAGGCGTAACTCCATTGTCAGGTGAAATATTACCTGTATTAACGCCTGTATAATTCAATGTGATTGTTGTCGGAGATGTTGTTATCGTTAATGGTGTAAATACAGAGCCACTTACACCTGTACCAGACCATGCATAAGATCCTGCGCCACTGTCTCCAGTGATTACGGCGGTCAAATTGACTGGATTATTTGCTTGACAAAGTGTTGGTATAGCATTGATTGCTACATTTGGATAGGCACATTTGTTAGCAATTGTTAATGTTTGTGCTCCAGCAGTTATAATAGCAGAATACCCTGTATTATCGATGTGAGTAAACACATTACTAACATAGGTGCCTGGAGTTGTTTCGGTAAATGTCACCGCAGTAGGTAAACATCCTACACAAGTTCCAGTAATAGATTGACCAGCCAGACCAGTCACTGTTATTTGTTCATTAAATGTACCATCGTTTTGAGCGACTGTGGCATTGTTGTTACAAGAGCATGGGTCAGAGATCTCGACTTCATAACAATTCAATAAATCCGTAAATACCAAACCACGCAAGTCATCAGGATTTGACCCGAATGCGGGAGTAACGACACCTGTAACCGAAAATTTATTGAAAGAAGAACTTATATTACTAGTTAGAAATTTACCATTACCTACATAAGCCGCACCGAATGTCTCCCCACTTGTAGTTCCAATGATTGGAATATTTGTAGGAGTATAAGTTAAGCTAGAAGCTGGAAATTTTTCAAAGACAATTGTACCATTCCCCGACCAATGGTAGATATGATCATCATCAGGATTATAACAAATGATTTCACCATCTGCGCCGTTGCCCATGGCAAATTTGAGTGTTTTAGTCGCATTAGCTGGATTGATTTCATAAAGCGTTTCTGGCGGTGTTGCACCATCACCGGTAGCTCCAAATAACACTCCTGTTGATGAAAAAGTAATTGATGAAAAATTAGAACCTAGAGAACCGATATCAGTCAAAACTCCTGTAGTCAGGTTGTAAGTACATAATCTCCTGTTGTTTGATCCGCCACTTGTTTTCACTATAGCATATACAACTCCTGTAATTGGGTGTTTCGCCAAACCATTAATTCCTGTGACAGTAAAACCTGCCAAAGTAGGTCCAAATCTTTGGATCACTTGATTAGTAAACGTATCTAAAACCCATAAAGAATCCTGGAATGGCGATGCCCCTACAAGATTGGAAAAACATGATGGCATGTCAACTGAACAAGTACCAGGATCAAGGATTAATGCTTCAAAACAATCACCTGTTCCTGAATCAGTCGCAACAAAAGTGACATCTCCATCACCCGCAGAACCAGACTGCATCGTCAATGAGTGGATAACATCGAAAGCTAAATTACTATTAGGTGTAACTGTACCAGGGGAAGTAGTGACATTTAACGCACTATTACCCCCAGAACTAGACACTATAAATTGGAATGTGATAAAATCATCGGTAGTATTTGATGTCGTTCCATTATTATTACAAAGTACGTTTGAAACAGTTCCATTCAATGTACATCCTGTACTAGAACATGATCCTGGATCAACTATCAAAACGCTTAAAGTACATGTTGGATTCGTAGCGTCTGTAATAGCAATGGTCACATTACCACCACCCGCAGAGCCAGCTTGTAGTCTAAAACTATTGGCAACTCCGTAAGCTACATTTGTAGCTGGAGCAGAACCATTCAATAGAACTGTCCCAGCAGACACAGAAACATTATAGCCTGTACCTAGTCCAGTCCCAGTAGGGTTTAGCTCAAACCATATGAAATCGTCATTTGGATTGGAAAATGTTTCATTATTGTTTTCGCAATGAACGTTTGCAAGCCCCGCTGCAGAAATATTACAGGATGAACAACTACTAGGTGCCGTTGTCGCCGTTACAGATATACTCGGACATCCATTTGCATTATCTAAACACCTTGCAAAAACCGTAATAG
>JANMMV010000563.1:0-8626 GCA_031373565.1 Saprospiraceae bacterium | reverse complement strand
TAACTACTTGTACCGACACACCCATTAAAATCGGTAGCTGTAACAGTTATAGGGAATGTACCACCTATGGTGGGAATTCCGCTCAAGACACCACCAGATGAAAGCATAATGCCTGAAGGTAGGCTACTTGAAGTTGTAAATGCCACAGGTGCAAAGCCACCAGTCTGAGTAAATGTTTGGTTAAACATTGTACCTGTATTGCCCGTAGTTACAGTTGGATTTGTAATTACTGGATTTGTACCCACGAAAAAACTAAATGGGTCACTTGCGCAGCTAAAAGTACCTGCATTATTGTCTGCAACTCTTATTGTATGGCTGCCAGGAGCAACTGAGCCGATGGTTGTACTAAAGTTACTGCCGTCCAAACTATAGAATGCTGTATTTGGGACACCCGTAAACGTGACAGATATGGTTGTTGTTCCGCAAGATGTGTTATTGGTTACTCCAGTAATGACTGGTTTGGTTGGAATAGTTATATTAATATCTGCAGAAGAAGTCTGGTTGCCACAACGGTCTCTTACCGCAATTCTAAATGCACCACTTGTTATGACTGTAAAAGTACTGGCAGTGCCGAAAGCGCCAAAAGTAGTACATCCAGCACCAGAACAAATAGCATAGGTATATGGACCGCCACTGCCGCCGCCACCATAACTGCCTATTTGTGCTGATCCAGCACAATCGAGTGCTGTTGTGGTGGTAATTGTAGGAGCGATAATTAAATCGCCCACTATTATGTTGGCAGAATTGGTAACCACGCCGCAGGCATCAGTTACACGTACTATATATGTATTACTTGCAAGCCCGAAAAAGATACTATCAAGCTGAGGTCCTGCAACGATTGCACTAGTCACTTGATTTACCAGGGTAAAGGTTTTAGGTAATATACCGCCGGCGGAACTACCGCGGATTACGCCCGTACTGCCACCAGAACAAGTACCCGTTACGGTACCGGTTGCTGTGGGTACTGCTGCGCTGGCCGCAACTGTAGCTGCTACAGTTCCAATAGCACTACAACGGTCTATGATTCTTACTGTATAAGTATTGGAAGCTACATTGGAAAAAACAGGACTTGATTGAACGGGTCGTATCTCAGTCACATTGGCAGCATCATACAATGCGTAAGTGAAAGTACCGCCAGCAAGCGTGGTACTAGCTCCCGGAGTTACAGTGATAGATCCGCTGGACGGCGCAACACAAGAAGCAGTAGTGACAACAGACCCAGTTGGTGTAACTGCCGCTGGGAAAAGCAATGCAGTAGCGGAGGTCACAGTATTACCACAAGCATCGGTTGTTCGTACAAGATAACCCGTGGCATTTGCTGGCACATTTGTAAAGGTAGTATAAGACAATGGTCCGCTAATAACCGTAGAAGTAACCGCATCGATCAATGAATAACGAAGTGGTGGCAATCCACCTGTTGATTGAACAGTGACTTTTATTACACCTGTATTGCTTGAAGCACATGACGACGTTGTAGCTGATATGGCAGCAGCCAATAGAGCTGTTGGGTTGTTAATTGTACCTGTGGTTGTACTAGTGTTACCACAAACATCAGTAACACGTATTGTATGCGAAGGAGATCCAGCAACTGGGGTAATGGTGCTAAAAACATTGCTGCTTTGAGGCCCAGCCAATAGTGTAGTGTTGGTTGCATCATAAAGTGCAAAGGTATATGGTCCACCTCCACTACCAGTAGGTATTGGACCACCTGTCGTAAAGTTTTGCGGGTTAGTGACTATTAATTGCCCAAAATAACCTGAACCATTGCAGGCCGCAATCGAGCCCCCCGCAGCTGGCGTAAATGCACCAGCAGCAGCAATTGTGGTGACAATCGTTCCTGTTTGACCACATTGATCTGTGATTTGAACAGTATAAGCACCAGCAGGTAAGCCTGTAAATATGGGCGATGTCTGATTAGGCCTTGTCACTGGTGATGGTGCTATCAATGCAAATTGGTAGGTTCCTCCACCTTGATTGGCGGTAGTGGAAACGCAGGTAATTGTACCAGATGCAGTGGCACAACTCGCAGTATTGGTCGCTGTAAGCGTAGGTGCAGTCGAAGTAGGTAGATTAAGCGGGCTAGCACTATTGTCAACCTGTGTGCCACATAAATCGGTAATGCGAATAGTGTAGTTTCCTGGAGGCAATGCATTGAAAATCCTGCTACTTTGGGGTGCTCGGATCACTGGAGAAGGGGCGATAAGCTCATACAGATAGGCTCCCAAACCCGTCGTTGGAGCTGCTACTGTAATTTGTCCAGAAGATGGCGAGGTACAAGATGCCACAGCAACAGAACCTGTTGGGAAAGCCAAAGCCGTAGGTGCGCCAATTGTCGCAGCGTTAGTAACGGCAGTACCACAGCCATCTGTCATCTTTATTGTATATCCGCCCTGATTTAAAGTCGTAAAAATACTGTTGAAGGTATTGGCAATATTACTTCCTTGAGGCGCACGTATTGCAGCTCCTGGGCTGATCAATTCGAATGAAAATGGACCAAGTGCAGAAGCACTAGGCGTAACCGTAATAGTACCGCTCGCTGAAGCTGAACAACTGCTTATTGAAGCGGTTGTAAATGTTGGTGCCGTTGATGCTGGAACTGTAATTGTGGTAATAGCAGATGTGTTGCATACGTCAGTCATACGGACTGTATAGGTACCCGGAGGAAGATTACTAAATGCATTACTATTTTGCGCTGGCATTGTAACTGGTGATGGAGCTATTAGCGCATAAGTATATGGCGACCCTCCTCCTGCAGTAGTACCATTTTGTACTTCAATCGTACCCGTGCTACCATTAGGGCAAGAAGCCGTAGTGAATGAAGTACCGAAATTGGGTGCTATCGCACCACCAACTGTTACGGTCGTCGTACCGATACTACCGCAATTGTCTCGTACAGCGACGGTGTAGAAGCCAGGATATAGGTTTTCAAAAACGGAAGAGTTTTGTAAATTGCGTAATATCGGTGAAGGGTTAATTAATGCATATTGGAACGTACCAGGGGCCCCATTGGCGGACAGACCTGTGGCGGCGGTGGCTGTTACTGTTATTGTACCAGTAGGCGTGCTTGCACAAGAAGGACTGCCTACTGAATTAGCTGTTGGAGCCGTACTCACATTGACTGTAAAAGTAGCCCTACGTGCTTTGCCACAGGCATCTACCGCCTCAACAGTATAAAGTCCTGGTAATAAGCCTGTAAATGTAGTGTAATAGGTGGCCGTAATAGGGTCACGCTGTACCGCAGGTAAAGCTCCGATCGTTACTGGTGAGCTATTGACCAATGCCATGGTGTAAGGTGGTGCGGATCCATTGGCAAAAATGGTGGCACTACCTGAAGGCGTACCATTGCAGGCAGCTTGTGTATTTTGAATACCTAAGCCTATGGTGCTATTGGTGGCCACTTGTGCAATGGTAATAATGGTGCTTACAGCCGATTTGCCACAGGCATCCGTGGCTTTTACGAAATAACCTCCTGGTTGCAACCCTGTAAATGCTGGCGAAGACTGTGCCGGCCTGATCATAGGCGAAGGCGATACAAGTTCATACGTATAAGGTGAGGTACCGCCAGTAACACCTGGTGTGGTGGCACCAGTAGTGCTTACGGTAAGAGTACCATTATTGGCATCGCTACAAGAAGGTGTAGCTAAAATACTTGCAGCTGTCAAAATAGGCGGAGTATTGTTGAATATTACTACCTTACGAATATCTGTTTTGCAACCGTTATTATCAGTAACTGTTAATGTCACATAATAAGTCCCAGTTGTAATATATGTATGCGATGGATTGGCTGCCGTAGAAGTAGATCCATCGCCAAAGTCCCATGCATAAGAAGCTATACCTGAAACTGCTGTTGAAGCATTGGTAAAGTTGTAATTACCACTACAAGCTGAAACCGTAGTAATATTGAAATCAGGACGGTTATCGAAAATCCCAGGTGTTGAGTTCAGAGCAGGGAATTCAGGATTGCCTGTAAATTGAACACTTAGTAGCAATGGGACGGTATTGGAAAACTGGTCAACATTTAATGCATACCAATTGCCCAGGGTTACGTCTATACCAGGGTTGAACTGTGATGCCGTAAATGGAGGAGTAGCCATACCAGTTGCGCCGGGAATGCCAAACACAGTGGATGAACCAGCAAAATTACAACTCAATTGCGTTTTGTTATTGCAATTGGTCGTACTTGGAGCACCAGCTAACTGATATAAACTCCAGTCCACATCAACTAATGTGGGTAAACCCGCTAGAGTAAATGGTCGTATGACGAAGTTGAGTTTACCACTGGCTTTTGCCTGAAATGCAATCCACACACTGTTATGTTCGATACCTCCACAAGCAAGTTGCTCCAATTTTGTGCCGACACCTGAGGGATTAAAGGGTTGGGAATTGCCACAAACAATTATTGAATTGGAGCAGTCAGCTTGGGCTAAGATTTGAACGTTAAAAGATAACGTTAGCAATTTTACGAGGAAAAAAACTTTAAGCAACTTCATAATACGTACTAAGAATTAAAATGAATATTGGGGTAATTTTATTTTGACCGTTAATGATTAAGACCTAAATTAAGCAAGACTCTTTATAATGTCTGCATCAATTGTGATTGGTCGGCAGCATAAAAAGGTGCATTATGTATGACAAATGATACAATTAAGCATAGTGCCGATCACTCCTCTTGGTTTGCCGAATAAGAACACGCTTATCGATGTACAAACATTTTACGTAGTTAATTTTACATAATCATGTTTAAAAATGTGCCAACTGTTTTAAAGTTCTTTTCATTTAGCAATGCTTCTAAAACATTCAGCTTTCTGAAGTTATAAGCAAAATAATTTTAACCAAGATAAAGTGTTTATTTTAATTTACAATTATGTATTAAAAAACTTTGTTATGTAAGTTGTTGGAATTCAGTACAAAGATATAACCAATATCCAAAATAAAAAAAATATCTATATAAATTTTATGAAGAAAAAGCGAATAAAATTTGATTTAATCTTAACTCTTGCTTACAAAGTAGGCTTCAGTGTTAGCAACCATACCAAACTGAGACAGCGCCGCAATATAATCAATGGCAAAAGTCAATACTTCTTATATCCACTTAAGGCGAGTTGTACCCTGTTCGCCCTATTACGCATATCTTTCTTTCCGGTTAAAAAGTATACACAAGGTTTTCCGATTGTTGAGTGATTGTCATTCAACGATTTGGATGCTTGGATCCCCATTTTGCGACGGACTACATCAACGATACCTTAATCTTTATGCTAAGGTTTGACGACACCAAATATTGCCTTCAGGTAATGACATAGGTGGCATATTTAGGCGTCATTAACACCTACTAATCCGCTGATTTTCAATAATATGTGCGATCTTTTTTATAGTTATAGCGGCAAAGAGCTAATAAAAGGCCTTCAATAGCTTGATAGATATCGGATGTCATCAACAGAAATCAAAAGATCTGTAACATCTTGGTATAAAAAGAGCCTTGCCATCATTACAATTGCAAGGCTCTCGTCATATCATTGTTCTCTCTCTGAAGGGCAATGTTGGGCTCCGCAGCCGTAAACTAGTTGCCTACCTTATGATGGTAATGAGTTTTCTTTGGACGATTATATCATCTGCTTTCATCGCTATCTGATAAATGCCCGCTTGCATCCCTGATAAATTCCAACTAATTAAGTTATCCGTCTTTTGATCAGCTTTAAGGCTAGCAACTTGTCTTCCACTAATATCATATAACACAAACTCAACTTGCTTGTATTGATCTGATATTTGGAAGTCTATGTTGACTTCGTCAATGAATGGATTTGGATATGTGACGAAACTACTTCCCTTAGTTCTTGACTCAATCGGTTGCAAATCTGTTGCTGTTTCTGAGTCATCGTTGACCGCACGACTTGCTTGGTTTAATGAGCAATTCACATTGGCATTTCGATTCCAAATCGAATTAGCTTCTGCATTCACTTGGTGACCAATAAATAACCCTGTCATGAATGTGGGACTAGTTGCAGGTGAACTTTCTACAACTAGAAGCTTTAATGTATAAATATTTGCATTTATCCTTGAACTAGACTTGATATTTGTATTTCCATCTACATAGAAAGTAACTAATGTACTTGCTGATGTATTTACCAAGCCTCGTTGGCCAATTTCCATGATACCTTTGACTGCTACCTTCGTTGTTTGATTAAATAGTACCCTTGCACCACTCATGGTTTTTAATTGTTTTATTTTAACAGTGCTATTACCTGAGAAAATTACTGTCGCATTTGAACCAACCAAAATGTCACCATAACTTGCTAAGTCTAGTATTCTAGTAGTACCATTTGGCACCGAGATATTATTGTACGTTGATGGACTTGTATACAAGTAAGGTGGAAGGATAGCTGGATTAACATTACCATTTATATAAGTTTGAGCAACACTTGTTAAATCAACATATAAATTAGGTGTTTTTACGAAGCTTAGACCACCTGAAACCACTGAGGTAGATTGCAATTGAGTACTTCCCACTTTTGAATGCGTTCCGATACCGCCCGTTTGGACAGTGCTCGTTTTAAGTCCAACATAATTATTAGCTATAATCGTGTACGCAGCTGCTAATTCTGGGTCTGCACCGATATTGACCAAAACTAAAAATGTACAAGATACGCTACCACATGAGTTGGATGCAGTTGCAGTAACTTCCGTAAAGCCGATATTGAAAAACGAACCTGGCGCCCTGCTATAGGTAATAGTAGCTGGTGGATGTACTGGTGCCACAGTGGCTGCAAAATTTACAAAAGCGCCACAAAGACCTGATGCGTTATTGACGACAATTGTTCCCGGACATGTGATCGTCGGTGCACTTCCGACCACTGTGACCGTAAACGAACATGTGGATGTATTACCTGATCCGTCGGTAGTTCTAAATGTATTTGTATACGTACCTGGCGCGAATGACATCCCTGAAGGGCTACCTGCTATCTGAACTGTCACTGGATTTGGACAGTTGTCAGTACCCACAGGTGCTGTATAATTTATTACCTTTCTACAAGTAGCTACATCTACCAATTCTGTAATGTTAGCAGGACATGTTAGTGTAGGTGCTATATTATCAATAACGGTCATTGTAAAGCTACATGTGGCAGTATTTCCACTAGCGTCGGTAACTCTAAATGTATTTGTGATCGGTGAACCTACATTTACAACGGTTCCAGAAGGAGAACCCGCAATCTGGACAGTGATAGGATTTGGACAATTGTCTGTTCCTACAGGTGCTGTATAAGTAACGGTATTCGAACATTGAGCTGGAGCAACATTCACCGTGATATTAGCTGGACATGTTATTACAGGTAATTGTGTATCAAGTATCAATATCGCTGAACCAGTCATCGTTTGTGAACACCCGGTAGTTGTGTTTGTAGCAATAACTGTATAGGTACCCGCAATCGTTTGATTAGGGAAAGTTAGAGCTGCTCCTGTTCCAGTGATTGGCGTGCCCACATTTACTGCATTGCGTTGAAGTTGATAAGTAACACCAGCCTGAGAACCACTTAATCCAACTGGCACTCCAACAGCCACTACACAAATAGTAGCGGTTCCAGTGACATTAAATAAAGTTGGAAGAGGATTAACGGTGATAATTTGAGAACAATCAGTAAAATTACCACATCCATCTGTAGCTCTATAGGTTCTTGTAATTGTATAAGGAGCGATCAATGAGAATCCATTCACTACATCGCCTTGGTGTACGACAAGAATTGGACCAGGGCAGTTATCTGTTACATTTAATACCAATGCTATGTTAGGCGCTGGAACCGCTGCTTGCGTACAAACCGCTATCGGCGCTGGGCAGGTTAATGTTGGCCCAGTATTATCAATCCTTGTATTATATGTAATTGCTGTTGCATTACCACATCCATCTGTTGTCGTTACTGTCACCACAGCACTACAAGTTCCAACTGTGGAAGCAACCTCTGCTAAAGCACCAGGACAATTGTCCGTTGCACTTGTTGCTGCCAATGCTGCTGCTTCGGCGGCTGCTACCGTCGGGTAACAAGCCGAGATAGTTCCAACAGTAACCGTTGGTGCTGTATTATCAATTCTTGTGTTGTATGTAACTGCTGTTGCATTACCACAACCATCTGTTGTCGTTACTGTAACTACCGCACTACAAGTTCCAACTGTGGAAGCAACCTCTGTTAAAGCTCCAGGGCAATTGTCCGTTGCACTTGTTGCTGCCAAAGCTGCTGCTTCTGCTGCTGCTACAGTCGGGTAACAAGCCGAAATGGTTCCGACAGTAACCGTTGGTGCAGTGTTATCAATCCTTGTGTTGTATGTAATTGCTGTTGTATTACCACAACCATCTGTTGTCGTTACGGTTACGACAGCACTACAAGTTCCAACAGTGGAAGCTACTTCTGTTAACGCACCCGGACAATTGTCCGTTGCACTTGTTGCTGCCAACGCTGCTGCTTCGGCAGCTGCTACCGTCGGGTAACAAGCCGAAATGGTTCCGACAGTAACCGTTGGTGCTGTATTGTCTATTCTTGTGTTGTATGTAACTGCTGTTGCATTACCACATCCATCTGTTGTAGTTACTGTTACGACAGCACTACAAGTTCCTACTGTGGAAGCTACTTCAGTCAACGCA
>JANMMV010000553.1:0-1694 GCA_031373565.1 Saprospiraceae bacterium | reverse complement strand
GTCGATACTTCAAAGGGACGATAATATTCGTTGTCAGATACCAGATTAAGTAGAGATTCTGACTTAGCATGATTGATAATCCTCTTTACTACAACCCCATCGGTCATCACAATTACATAGACATGCTGTCCTCTTAAAGATGTGCTGAGACGCTGCGTATCTACTTGTGAACATACGACCTTGTCACCCGCGTAAAGGGATGGCTCCATACTATCCCCTACTACATCAAAACATCGATATGTACCATGTTGAAATTTATAATCAGGTAATGAAAAATTCACGAGATCTTCAAGAAATACTGGATCCTGAAATTGCTCAGCATATCCAGCATGTGCGGCCATAGGTACATAAACGATTCGCTCCAACTGTTTCTGAGCAGGTACTCGATCAACTTCTTCGTTTCGTAAAAAATGTCCATCCCCAGTAAAAATATAGGCTGGATTAATATTGAACGTTGAAACAGCACTTTGAATTAAATCAATAGTCACATCTCGTTTTCCCTTAAAAACATCGTTTACATTTTGTGGATGAACATCCAAGGCCAATGCAAATTGCCTTATCGATTTAATAATATTGTTCTCTCTAAGATGTTCAACACATCGTACAAATCGTTCAGTTACTAGGTTCGCCATGTGTCAACAGTATACTTGTTAAACGCAAATATACACGGAATTACATATATAAAATAATTTAATTTATAAATTATTTCAGCAACCTTCTTACAACAGCATTTTCTGACTATCTAACTACCAAAAAAATTACTTCTTTGCTTTCTTGGTCGTAATGATGATCACCCCACCACTAGCTTGGCTACCGTACATTGCCTGAGAAGATCCGTCTTTGAGAACGGTTACTGATGCTACATCATTGGGATCTATTGAATTTAAAGTAGCTCCTTGGATTCCATCAACGATGATAAGAGGCTTGTAATTTCCAGTAAGTGAAGCACTCCCCCTAAACATTATTTGGGGTTCAAATGTCGGGTTTGACGCATCACGAATCACTGTAAGACCAGGGACCCTACCTCGCAAATATGCATAGATGTCAGAATCAATAACTTTATTAAAGTCACCAGATTTAAGTACGGTAACTGATGAAGAGACCGATCTCATCGATTGAGAACCGAAACTGTCCGTTACCTTCTCGTCTACTGCGGCCACTGGATACAGCTGAACTATAACTTTTGCAGCATCTTTGATATTGATCTGTGCGGATAGATATCCTGCAGAAGAAAAAACAACAACATCCTTTTCCATGACTTTTGGTATCTTAAATTTACCTTTCTTGTCAATTTTAACATCTACCACTTCCCCATTAATAGCGATTTCCGCCTTAGTGATAGACTTGGTTGTCGTCGCGTCAACTATTTCACCTTTGAGTGTTTGTTGAGAAAATCCTAGCGTAACTAAGCTGGCCAAAATTAGTATTAGTATCTCTTTCATCTTCTGCTTATATATTTATTGTGTGCAAAACTAACCAATATTAAACAACATCACTGAATATTAACATATGAGCTTCGTTGGAACGATGTAATGCTATTTTTCTAAAATGGACTTAAGGTCTGCTTCGGAGTATGCTACTGACTTCAAGACTTTTTTGTCTTCAGCACGGTAGACTAGAAATTCACCATTTTTTGGTTCGATAAACGATGTCGTATTTTTATGCTCAAGGTAAAACGCTTGTGTTTCTAGCGC
>JANMMV010000508.1:0-4661 GCA_031373565.1 Saprospiraceae bacterium | reverse complement strand
GTCGATATCACGATCTAGGTACCTATTGAATGCCATAGCTGCCGATCTTGCAAATATCATGCATAATATGACAAGACCTAGTTTTGGCCACACAACATCCGATTTACTTTCTGCAAATCCTATAAAGGCACCTACTAAGGCAAAAGGTAACGCAAAAATAGTATGGCTAAACTTGATAAGACTGAGATATTTTTTGATCATATTGGTAAGGAAATTAAACAATTATTTTTTGATGTCTTGTGACAAAGACTAAATCTGGTTATCAGATCGGATTGATTTTTGAACGGTTGTTCGAGTATCAAATATAATACAAATATCACTAATTGAGATAGGTATTTTCCTATAAATTCCTGCCCGAATAATTTTAGGATATTAAAAATAGCTAAAAAAACAAAAAGGCCGTATACAATGAAGTAAACGGCCTCTTTTATTATTTGCCCTATGCAGAAGATTACTTCTTAGCTGGAGCTTCTTCTTTTTTGTCGATTTTACCTTTGATAGTAAGGTAAGTCTCAGCAGGATCAGTATTCGCTTTGATGGTCACTTTCTTAGAGTCATCTTTTCCACCTGGTGCACCTTTTCCTTTAGAGTCAAATACCACTTTGATTTCTCCTGATTTACCCGGAGCAATCGCATCTTTAGGCCATACAGGAACTGTACATCCACAGCTACCTTTTGCATCAGAGATGATAAGTGGCTCTTTGCCAGTATTCTTAAATTTAAATACGTGAGTCATAGTTTCACCATCCATTACTTTACCCCAGTCGTAAGTTTCTTCATCAAACTTCATTGTAGTAAGTGGTCCTGTAGGTACTGGTGTAGCTGCACCTGCAGCTGGATCTGTTGGCATTGTGCCTGCAGCAGCCATTGGATCTGTTGCTGGCGTAGCAGTCACGTCTGTTGCAGTTGGTACTGCAGTAGCATCCGTTGCAGTCGTTGCATCGGCACCTTTGTCTTTGCAAGAAGTAAATGTTATTGTTCCAGCTAAAAGCAAAATAGCAAAAAGATTGAAATTTTTCATTCTAAAAGAGTTATTTTTAATGATTAAAGTAAAAATTTGTGATAATAATAATATACAAATGTATGTCTTCTAAATGGATTCAAAAGGCTATACGTTTACTCCCAATCCTTGATTAACAAGTATTTAACAGATATATAGAAGGTTTAACATCAGTTCGCAATTAGCCGAAATTAATACCTAATATTTATCGGTTTTTAGCACAACTGTTTCATGAAAAAGTGAAGTCGGATTTTACTTTTTAATTTTGTTTAAGCCAATTTTCAAAGCCATTTCGATCAAGCGTATTCAGACACATTGACTTAGCAAGGCCGCCTTTACGAGCAGCCATTACACCATTAGCGATATAGTGAATAGATTCCATCGAGTGCGCATCAGGATTGATGGCTATCATCACGCCACGATCCATACAATAAGGTATCCAAGTATAGTCTATGTCGAGACGAAGTGGGTTTGCATTAAGTTCGATGACGACATTGTTTGCAGCACAAGCGTCAATAATCTTGTGGTGATCTAAGGGATATCCCGGTCTAGACAACAAGAGTCGCCCGGTCGGATGACCCAACATACGTGTCGCAGGATGCTCAATGGCCTTTACTAATCTAGCGGTTGCCTTATCGACATCCATATTTAGTCCAGAGTGAACTGAAGCAATGACCAAATCAAACCAACTCAAAACATCGTCACTGTAGTCAAGAGAACCATCAGCTAGTATATCACTTTCTATGCTCTTAAAAACCTTAAAATCTGGACCAAGTTTTATATTCAAGCTGTCTATCTCTCTCATCTGCTGTTCAACTCTTTCTACTTGTAATCCTCCTGCGTAGCCAGCTGACTTGCTATGATCTGAAATCACAAAATAATCAAAACCCGAATCTTTAACATAAGTCGACATCGCCTCCAAGGTATGTAAACCATCGCTATATGTACTATGATTGTGCACAATGCCACGGATATCTTGCACTGTGATCAATTCTCCCAAACGCGACAATCGATCTTTCTCCAAGAAGAGATCTTCTCGGCATTCTGGATATACAAATGGCAATTTATGAAACTCAAAAATAGCTGACTCAGATGAAGCACTTATCGCAGGATACTTTTCAATAAAACCTTGGCTAGCACTTTGCTCATATAACTTTGCATAAAAATGCGCAGCATCTACCATTGTCACTTTAGTTTTCCAACCTAAATAGGTCCATACAACCTTCTCCTCATCATATTCCCAACCTTCAACATGCCAGGAAGATCGATCAGATGTGATGGTGGTCATGATTTCAATGCAGTCGACAATTGGCAATGAACGACGAATTTCTCCTGTCAACTGCGTTAACGATTGAGGGAACCACAATTGTAACTGATGCACCAAACTTTGCGCAGGCGCAATAACATGTGCGTGTAGGTATTTGCCCTGCGCGCTGATAAAATATTCTAGCTTCTCCTTAATCTCAAATTGTAGCTTCTCGCCAAAACCTTTGAAAGCGATTAGTCGATTTTCTTGGCAAGCATAAAGCAATTCGCCTATGGTGTCGATTTCCATTTCTTTCCATATCTGCTTGACTTTCTTTGGACCGAGCCCTTTGACGCGAAGCATATCTTGCACACCGATCGGCGTAATCTGTTGGAGTTTGGCCAAAACAGACATATCACCTGTCTGGATTATTTCATTGATCTTGTCGACGATCGATGAACCCACTCCCGGTATTTTGACAAGGTCTTCTTTTGCCATTGATGCCATGTCGCCCTCAAGTTTACGCAGACTAGCAAAAGCGCTGCTGTATGACTTAATCTTGAATGGGTTTTCGTCATGCAGTTCCATTAGTTTTGCTAACAGATCAAATTTGGCAGCTATTTGTTTATTGTTCATTTATAAAATTAGAAGGTAGAAATTAGCACTTCAAACCATCGACTCTTCGACTTCGCTTATTGAAGGTTAAAGGTGAACGGTCAAATTACAAGTTAAACTTAATCCCTTGTGCCAATGGTAAGGATGTGCTGTAATTGATCGTATTTGTCTGGCGGCGCATATAAGCTTTCCAACTATCAGAGCCCGACTCACGTCCGCCGCCTGTTTCTTTTTCGCCACCGAAAGCACCACCTATCTCTGCGCCACTTGTTCCGATATTGACATTGGCAATACCACAATCAGAACCTGCAGCAGACAGGAATAATTCCGCTTCACGAAGATTTGTCGTCATGATCGCTGATGAGAGTCCTTGTGGTACGTCATTTTGCATAGCAATCGCATTTTCAACGCCACCACTATATTTCATTATATATAGGATAGGTGCAAATGTCTCATGCTGTACGATCTGCATTTCGTTTTGTGCTTCGACGATCGCAGGCTTTACATAACATCCACTCTCGTATCCTGCTCCTTCTAATACACCACCTTTGACTAATACAGTACCACCTTGTTCTTTAGCTGACTTGAGTGCAAACAAATATGCCTCGACAGCACCATGATCGATCAACGGACCAACATGATTTTTAGCGTCGAGCGGATTGCCTATGCTGAGTTGTTTGTAGGCACTTGTCAGTTTTGTTTTGACCTTATCATGCACAGAATCATGCACAATAAGTCTGCGTGTCGTCGTGCAGCGCTGTCCTGCTGTTCCTACTGCACCAAATAGTGCACCCGTTAGTACGATACTTAGATCAGCTGACTCAGTAACAATGATAGCGTTATTACCGCCCAACTCAAGTATACTTCTGCCAAAACGTTCAGCAACTTTAGAACCCACGATTCTACCCATTCGCGTAGATCCCGTAGCAGAAATCAACGGCAATCTTACATCTGTGGACATCATCTCCCCTACTTTATAATCTCCAGTCACGATGCATGAAACACCTTCTGGTACTTTATTAGCTTTTAAGATTGATTGCAAAATATTTTGACATGCTATAGCGCACATAGGTGTTTTTTCGCTAGCTTTCCACACGCATACGTCTCCACATACCAGTGCTAACATAGCATTCCATGACCAAACAGCCACTGGAAAATTGAAAGCCGAAATAATACCTACAACCCCCATCGGATGATATTGCTCATACATACGGTGGCTAGGGCGCTCAGAGTGCATCGTCAAGCCATACAACTGACGAGATAAGCCTACTGCAAAATCACAGATATCGATCATCTCTTGCACTTCACCTAAGCCTTCCTGAAGAGATTTGCCCATTTCATAGGATACTAGTTGGCCAAGTTGATCTTTGTATTTTCTAAGTTCGTCGCCATACTGTCTTACGATTTCACCACGCTTAGGTGCTGGCATCTCTCTCCAAGTGAGGAAAGCTTTTTGTGCCGTTTTGATCACTTTATCATAGTCTTTGGCAGTTGTAACGCCAACGCTACCTATCAGTTTTCCATCTACTGGCGAATAAGAAGTTATATATTCTGTACTAGGCATGCTTTTGATGCCTGTCCATGTACCGTCGTTTTTTTTGTTTAAGCCTAGTTTCTTTAGAAAATTTGTGTTCATGTGCTTTGAATTTGACCGCAAAGGTAAGGAAAATCCTTTAGATCACGAAAATGGCATCAATCAATGTGTGCATAGGAAATTGCACAAAAATAGATCGTACCTACGGCACTCAAATATAAGATTTAGGTAAATTTCAACGGATTGAAATCCGTCGGTAACATAAA
>JANMMV010000501.1:0-8367 GCA_031373565.1 Saprospiraceae bacterium | reverse complement strand
CGACGATCTCCATGCCTTCACCACGGATAATTTTATTTATAAATGTATCGTGAATAAGCCAAGATGCGTGTGGACGAAAAAAATGTTTGTTATTTAAGAGCTCTTCGATATCTCTTAGGTTTTTGGATAGGAGATATGGTTTTGTTTGTTGACTCAATAGATTTTACAGTAACTGCCTTAGGCTTCACAACAGATGATGTCCGGCTGATGATTTTTTAGAGATGCAAGCGCTTCGACTGATTGATTGAAGACTGCACTTGTACTCACATCGATACCAAGACTCTCTGCTCCAAATTTACTAGTGGTGTTATCGTCGTTATTATCTGGATTTTCAATAGTGGTTTTCTGGCCGAAAGAAATTAGCGCAAGAAGGAGTATAAAGATATTAAATATTTTCGTAACTTTGTTTGCAGTCATTGAAGGTGTAGGTATGTACATAGTTGTTGCTTACCAAAATTACCCTTTGTTTGGTGAAACACAAAGTCATAGCCGTCAGCTACAAACTATGGTGGATCTACAATTGATTTGATTTTTATTTTTAATGCTTAAATCATAAAAATATGGAACGGAGAAATTTTTTACAATCTACTGCTCTCTTTGCAACCCTTGGTCTAAATCAGTCATTTACATTACCCAACAATAGTGACAATGAAATAGGTAGCGACCCAATAAAACCTTTTTTGTTACCCGCATTGCCTGCTTTACCACATAATGATGGCATGGATATCAGAGTATGGGTAAGGTCATCGACTACGGGTGGTCTTTATTCTAGTGTAGAGTGTGCAGTAGCTCCCAAAATGATGGGCCCAGCACCACATGCCCACAAAGAACTTGATGAACTGATGTTAGTTTTGGAAGGTACGGCAAACATCCTACTCGGTGATGAAGTTGTAGAGATCAAAGCAGGTGGTTGGCACATGAGACCGCGGATGATCAAACATACCTTTTGGAATGCAAGTGATCAGCCATTGCGTTTTATAGATATGTACTTCAATCAACCATTTGAGGAGTATCTAGAAGCTATATTTCATAACTTGACACCAGAAAACGGATATCCATCCGGTTCTGAAAAGAAGTCTAAAGAAATAGGAAGGCTCAGCGAAAAATTTGGCTTAATAAGATCTGAAAATGCGCAAGAGCAAAAGACACAAATTATGAAGGAGTACGGGCTGATCAAATGATAATACCTTAGGGCTTTATGCACCTCTTTCTAAAATAAAACGCCTGAGTACATCCCCAAATACTGGGCAACAGCCTTGTGTGATTTGAGACTGATACCGATATACGGATCTAAAGAATAGTGTCCATTTAATGGATGAATGTCTACACCTACACGCAGATAATTGGGATGCCTGACGCGCTCTGCTTCTGGAAATGGAAGATAAAATCCGCCATGTAAACGTACAGCAACATACCCAAATCTTAATCGCTGCGCTAGAAAAACGCTCGTCTGGGTAGCTTTTTTGATGGCGATCTGTTCGGGATCAAAATCTTGGTTATGAAACTGATAAATACTCTCATTATATTCATATTCAGCCCCTATGGTCGTTGAAATATATTTGCTCAAACTGTATTTCAGTCCTGCGGCCGTCCAGTAAGACGCATATTTGTCTCCACCAGTAAATGAATATTCTGATACACCATATCCGATCAAGATATCTCCGCCCCATCGCTGCAATGTATCTTTGACACGGTTTGGTGTTGAAAAACGTGGTTTATCTGTCACATGCCGCGAAACTGTCAATTGCCATCCGTGTAGATTGTAGCCGGTGTTGGGTGTGGCAGTTCTGGCGTTTGATATGTGTGTCAGTTGATAACCCAGACTTCCACTAAAATTATGATGCTTTACACGAAAATCTATCCCGAAATGAGATATATTATTTAGGTGGGAGCCGATAGCATTATTGGTAGGATTACTGATTTTGTCATAGGTACGTGTAGCGTATGAGAGGCCAGTTCCAAAAGTGGCATAAATCCCAAGGCGATCCCTTCCGATGACTTTGTATTGAAGACTCGGCAGCACACCCACGACATGCCCCAATTCTCTGCGATTATCCATCTCTAAAAAAAAAGTATGCATGCTGATTTGTGGATAATGCCAATATGACTGCCATTCACTTGATGCACGACTGGCAAATGAGTAAGATGCATTGATGACTTTTGGTGACTTTGGAGTGGTAAAAGTGTTTCTATTACCAAGTTTGATCAATCGTGATGGGCTAATTGACAATGAAATTTTAGATCCTTGCTGTGCCAATGAAATCATTACCAGAAAGATATTAAGACATATTAGTAGAACGCTTCTCAACATAGTGCAAAGCTAGCGAAGTTTTGTTGAAATCGATTATCGATATGAAATAGACTGCGTCAAAAATCAATCCTTCTAACCGAAATCCTACTTACTTCGCCATCGTGATAGTGATCGAAACGAGCATTCCGATATGCATCGGGATAAAGTGGAGAGCGCGGGCCTTTAGGCATCACCCAAAAAAATGCCTAAGAGAATTCCAGTCCTGTTGCCGCATTTAAGATTTCAAACCACTGCTCATTGCTGATAGAACGCTCCATGATTTGAACAGCTTCTGTATACTTATCTTGTTTGTTTTGATTGATGATCGGTATGATATTGGACGGCATATGACCCAAAAACAATAGCGCCATCTCTGTCAACGACCATTCATTTCGCTCAGCTACAGCGTTAAGTCTTTCTTCTAATTTATGACCCGTTCGGGTATTTGTAAATATAGCGCCGCCGCCTATTGGTGACCATGACATAACCTGTACATTAAGCTCTTGGCAAATATCGATGGTACCCTTGATCAGTGGATCGAGATGGGTCAATGAGACTTCCAACTGTACTGCATCAATATTCGTATACTTTGAGAGTGTTCGTATCTGGTGCGGCTCAAAACTAACGACGCCCACTTGCTTGACCTTTCCACTAGATTTAATAATTTCAAAGGCTTCTGCGATTTCTTGGTAGTTCATGGCCATGTGTGGGCGCGCAAGCATAAACATATCAATGTAATCGGTATTGAAATTTTCCAAAGCATTGTCAACGGATGCTAATATATGTGCCTTTGAAGTATCATAATGTGAAATACGATAGTTTGGTTGGGCAGAGCATGGTTTGATAATACCACACTTGGTGATGATCTGATATTTGTCACGATCTATTTGGAGCGAAAGCATAGCTTCTCCTATCTCTTTGTCGGTAGTGTAATTGCCATAGACATCAGACGTATCAAAAGTGTTGATTCCTATCTGAAGACAATGGTCTAGCATAGCTGCCATTTTTTCTGTCGACATCTTGGATCCCCAGGTTCCCCATCGGATAGCACCTGCAGCGATTTTGGCGTTTATGAACATGGTATTTGTGGTTAATCAGCGTTATAAAATCAAATTACTTTTTTGTCATTTTACTTGGTTTCGAGACGTTTTAAAGCTTCTGTAACCTTGGGATCGTCCGACTTTAGATTTCTTGCCGACTGTAGATCTTTGATTGCTTCTGCGGTTTTACCTCGTTTTTCATTGGCCATTGCTCGATAATAGAAACCTTTATGGTTCGTAGGAGCTATACCAGCTAGATTATTAAATTGTTCGTATGCTTTATCTGTTGAGTCTTCATCCATATACAGCAAGCCCAAATTGAGATACGCATTTTGATAACTACGATCAGTCACGATTATCTCCCTATATAAGTCTTTGGCTTCGGTTATTTTATCATGGTTTTGTAGATAGAATGCCTTAGCGTGCTTTGCGGACACGGAATTAGGGTCACTTATGACGGCATTTTCAAAAAATTTGATTGCTTTGGGATCTTTTTGGGACTCGTAAATTTCTCCGAGACTAATCCATGCGTCCGTAATTTTACTATCCATTTCAGTAGCAGTTTGGAATGCATTTGTCGCTCTCGGTATATCATTAAGTACCTTGAAGTTGACACCTAGCATATAGTATGCTTCTGCATTTTGTTTGTCGTTTTTAAGTATTTCGTTCAATACTAGTATAGACCCATCATAGTCTTCAATGATATACTTTAGCTCTGACAGCTTCAGCATGGTTTGTACTCGATTAGGGTAGATTTTTAATACTCTGTAAAGCGACATGATAGCCTCATCGCTATTAAAATTATCAAGATATGCATCCGACAATAAGTGATAGAAATCGGGATTGAGGGAATCTATTTTGATGGCTTGCTGTACGTCGACGAGAGAAGCTTCATAGGATTGTAGATCGTAATATTTCTGTGCTCGTTGAAAGTATAAATTTGCATTCTTAGGATCTTTTGCAATCTCAGCAGATATGGCATCAAGCTCAGGGTTGGCACTTTTTTCTGCAGGAGCAGGAGCATCAGATTTACATCCGAGCCAAAATGCCACACTTAACATCAAGATTATTTTTTGCATACTTTGGCGTTACTATTTGAGTTAGTATTGCAAATATACTTACACTAATGCAATAGCTTCAAAAAGTACACCAAATATAATGTATTTTTAGAAATTGTTTCATTAAATTGTTTCCAAACCGACAATAATCTAGAACTGGCAGGCTAATCCTATTCTTCCACTAGCATAATTAGAACTGAAAGGATTGCCAACTGCAAAAATACTTTCGAAGCCGCCATAAATTTTGACAGGACCCGCATTCACACGAACGGTAATACCTAGATTATCAAAATCACCAGCATCAGACATCATGTATTGCAAGCCAAGATCGACGATAGATATGGTACGAACAGCCGCTAATGACAATTGATTGCGACGGAGTTTGAATCCACCATTGGACACTATCAAGCCATGGAACGTCCATTTGTCTGACAACTTAAAAGAACCACTAAGTATGTAATTGGCACTTAGAGTCGTGCTGAAGTTACCACCAATTTCCTTGATTTTCAATAAATTTTTGAGTGTATCTTCAAGATCGTACTTGGTAGAATCGTCTTCTATCAAGGGAATGATATCGATACCTTCGTAGCTATATTTACCATTGGAGCTATACGATTTGGCATTGGTATCCCAGGTGATTTTACCTATATCGGTGATACCGGCACTAAGCGATATTTTGTCACCTATCTTGTAAGAAGCACCTAGATCTAAACCAAATCCACTGTTGTTTTTAAATAAATTTTTGGCACTATTGAGATCTAAATTTGTATCTATCGAATCAATGCTGTTATAATCTATAACGCTACTACTGTGCATCAGAAAATCAGTATCAAGGTCTAGCTGATAATACTCGTCTCTCGTCGTAAGGTCCAGCTTTGATTTTTCAGTGTACACGGCGGCATTGCCAAATAGGATATTGGCTCGTGCTCCTATGGTCAGTCCGCCCCAAGATTTCTGAGCTCCAAGATTGATTTCATGGTAGTTGATCAAATTGATATTGGGACCCAAGTTAAGCGTTTTGCCTATGTACTCGGCATTTCCGCGCGTAGCGAGTTCAAGTAGATCAGTACTATATTGTGCATCAAATTTGGTCCTGATCGTATGCCCTATCATGAGGTGAAAATCCTTGAGCAGGATTGACAACCCTACTGTATTGATTCGATTATTGTAGAACAGATCTTGATTTTGTTTGGTTAGATATCCCAGTTTGTCTCTGTCTGCGTAGTAGGTACCATTACTATTTTGACTTATGAATTGATCAAAAGGCTTACCGCCAGTACCCAGGGAGACCGCTATGTCACCGATGGCAATATTAAGTTTTTTGTCTAATCTGATACCGGGATGTAGGTTGGTTCCAGCATAGAGCCCTTGTAGCTGGAGCGTCGTAATATCTTGTGCGTTACTCGATATAGACATTACAATGCAAACAATTGTGAATGCTATTATTGTATTAAATTTCTTCATCATTTACTTTACTTTATAATCTACGATCGCTCCTACCTTAATGCCGATGCTGTATCGGTCATATATCCACAGTGTCTTTTTGTTTTGGCTGTCGGTCGTGTTGAGTTGTCCTCTAAAATATAATTTTTTGGTTCGCAGTAGATCATCAATTTTTGCTTTGTTGTACACCGAAATCGTGTTTTCGACAGTGGCAGAGGCTGTAGTTCCATCCGCTTTTAGCGGTGCAGCACTTAGTTTGATGGGTGTATCAAAAAGTGGGCCTAGGCTTTTCCCGTCCTGGTCTATCATAAAGGCTTCAAATGTCACATCCGCTGGAAAATCATTTGACGTGATAATTTTGAGTGCTACTTTTTCTATTTCATCGGGTACATCGGCATCGAGATTTAGGTCAAATGTATCTTCTACAACAAAATTATTGACAGAGCCCAGCATAGGCACTTCGACAACCACTTTGACAACAAAAAAATTATCATCCGTGATGAAACCTTTGATGAGGGTATCCTTGTCAGGATTTATGAGTGCATCGATATCGTAGTTGACGGTTTTGGTTTTTTCGTTAAAGACGTCTTGGATATTTGAGTTGGTTTTGTCAAAGAAAAAGGATGTTGTCTTGATAGCGCCTACCTCTGTAAAACTTGGATAGGCAAAATCGATACCAGTATTGATGTAGCTACTCTGGAGGCTAAAGGTATTGCCAGTGACCGTTGTGAGCTCCATTTTGTTGATTCTTGATCGGACAGGAACCCCAAAAGCATTTTCGACACTAAGGGCAATTTTTGGATCTTCAAAATTGAAGCTACCGCTTTTCCAATTATTAAACAATCCTACGTCGATTGCACTTCCATCTATTCCAAATACATGGTATCCTAGGTACCCGTCTAAGTATTTGAATTTGATAAAATCAAACAACATGGCAGCTTTGTTAAGCTTTAGGCTCGACCCATCTGGTAAAGTCGCTTCGTAGACAAAGGTCAACGAGTTATTATTGCTTTTGAATTTCATGCCGTCAAGTGATATCTCTTCAGATGTAAATGAGATAGGCGACGTGCCGCCATAAGGCATCACAAAATCTCTTTCAAAAACGATATTGTCTTTGGTTACTTCTAAGATTTTCAGTTTTACCTTGATGTCTTGCGTAGAGGGATGTTCAAATACAAATCTGACTTTTGTATCTTTAAATACCGCATTTTTGATCAAATACGAGTTGGTCAAAGGAAGCTTGATGGAGGTTGTTTCGGCCGTCATGATAAATGGGAAAATGCCTGGATACGCTGGAAATATGGCGGAAGCATCTTGTCGGATGACTTCGCCACTATACACCGCGGTGACTTTGCCATCGGCTCCGATGCGAATGGATGAGTTTCCATCATCAATTAGTTCACCAACTTTTACCAATGATATTTTTGAATTGATCAAAGGAACAGCTAGTTTGAAGGGATCTTCTTTATCATTAAGTGCAAAATCAAAGTCCGAGCAGCTACTCGTCATAGCTATTACGAATATGGATAAGATATACAGAAGTATTCTATGCATGGTAATCATTGTGTATAGAGGATGAACAAAACGATGCAAGATAACTATTTTTTCATTAATGATTTTTAAGGTCTGTAAAGTGCGTAATACAAATCGCATTTTATTGCCAAAAGCATGGTATTCCCCTTTAAGGGTAGCAGAGCAGATCTTTTTGTAAAATCAGTTATATGCACGCACACGAAAATTAGAGAATGAATGCATCACGACCTAATCATTTTTTATGCTTTTATTAACGATGGCCCTGTTAAACGCACAGGTAGATCATTAGTCAAAGGGTCATTATTATCATCATTAAAATTACAAACAATGAATATTAAATCTTTTATCCTCGTACTTTTGGCATTTGTATTTGTAGGCCAACTCAATCTAAATGCACAGCAAACCGATCACGGTTATGCAAAAACGGAACGTAGAAACGATACCGATCACAGGGTAGATCGAGGTCAGAACCATCGAGGAAATGACCACAAAGCTTATCGAAAACATGGACAAAATAAGAAGCTAAAAGCTAAAAACTTCAGGAGCAATCGACGTATAGCCAAAGCTGATGGCAAGATAACTCGTGACGAAAGACGCCAAATGAAGCGCGAAGCTAGGAGATTCAGCGGTAGAGGAAAGCGAAACTAGCATTGTTTATTGTTAGTTATACTAGTAGACCGTTAGTGATGTTTGAAATAGATATATTATATTTGAATCTAAATTAATAATTATCTTAGGCTAGTCAGTATCATAGGAAAATTAGAATTGAATCACAAAGGTGAACGAAAAAGGGTTGATTTACCAGTGTGAATCAACCCTTTTGTTTATGAACGATACCTGCGTATAGTTTGTGCATAGTTTGTGTTGACGAGCTACGAAGTATCTACGGGTGATCAATTAAGTATCAATTAAGTATCTATTAAGTATCAATTAAGTATCTACGGAGAAGCTACGGGTTAGCGAAGGGTCTGACTCGTCTTTGACTCGTCCTAAAATAGCTATA
>JANMMV010000490.1:0-2710 GCA_031373565.1 Saprospiraceae bacterium | reverse complement strand
ATGGTCGTGAGAGAGTTGGTAGATACACCGATATTGCGTAAAGATTTTATTATAGATCCTTACCAAATTCTAGAATCTCGGGCTATGGGTGCCGATTGTATTTTGCTGATAGCAGAGATACTAAATAAGACCGAAGTTTTGACCTTGGCCAGATTTGCACGGGATCTCGATATGGACATTATTATGGAAATACATACAGCAGATCAAATCCTGAAATACAACGATTACATACCGATAATCGGGGTCAACAATCGAAATTTAAAAACATTTGTGACAGATATTCATTATTCTATGGAAATCTTATCTCAACTACCTTTACAAGCTATAAAAATCTCGGAAAGTGGTATATATGAGAGCTCACAAGCGGTAGAATTAAAAAAAGCTGGATATGATGGATTTTTGATCGGTGAAAATTTTATGAAAACGAATGATCCAGGGCAAGCTCTTTCAACATTTATCGAAGAAATGAACAAACTAAGCTAAGGATGATAGTCAAAGTATGTGGTCTCAAGGATGCTGAAAATCTACGCGCAATCTGTCAATTGACTATCGACTGGGTTGGTTATAATTTCTATCCACTTTCGAGTCGATATTTAGAAAAATATACTGAAGCATATTCTATAGTTCCAAAGGTCAGAGTCGGTGTTTTTGTCAAAGAAAATATTGAAACGATTCTATCCATATCGTCGCAATATAAACTCGATTATGTGCAGCTACATGGCGATGAAGATGTGATAACTTGTGGTAAAATCCAAACTATAGTTCCAGTTATCAAAGTATTCAGAATAGATGTTGATTTTGACGCAAAAATGCTTGAAGATTACCAGGATGTATGTACCTATTATTTATTTGATACAGCCACGCCGTTATTCGGAGGATCTGGTCACAAATTTGATTGGTCTGTACTGCATAAATTCAACATCAATAAACCTTTCATTCTCAGTGGCGGTATCCGTCTAGAAGATATTGAAAGTATAAAAAATATTAATCATCCCTATTTTGCAGGAGTAGATATCAATTCAAAATTTGAGAGTATTCCGGGCGTCAAGGATGTGGAGATGGTTTGCCGATTTGCGACAAGTGTAAAAAATTCTGACTTCTAATTTCTAACTTCTAATTTTAAAAATATGAAATACGCAGTTTCCCCTTCAGGCCACTATGGCGATTTTGGTGGTGCTTATATCCCCGAGATGTTGTACGCCAATGTCGAAGAAATACGAGAAAAATACCTTGATATCATGGCAGAACCTGAATTTCAAGCTGAATTTGATCAACTACTTAAGGATTTCGTTGGTAGACCTTCCCCACTCTACTTAGCAAAGAAGTTGTCTGCAAAATATGGTGGAAACATTTACCTCAAACGTGAAGATCTCAACCATACAGGAGCTCACAAAATCAACAATACCATTGGCCAGATCTTACTAGCAAATCGATTGGGGAAAAAGCGAATTATTGCTGAAACGGGTGCTGGTCAACATGGAGTAGCTACTGCGACCGTGTGTGCATTGATGGGCTTAGAATGCATCGTATACATGGGCTCCGTAGATATAGAGCGACAAGCACCTAACGTCGCGCGCATGCGAATGCTAGGAGCAACCGTTATGCCTGCTGAAAGTGGAAGCAAAACGCTTAAAGATGCAACCAATGAAGCGATTCGTGATTGGATTAATAATGCTGAAACGACCCATTATATCATTGGTTCAGCGATAGGTCCTCACCCGTATCCAGATATGGTGACAAGATTGCAATCAGTGGTTAGCGCCGAAATAAAAATTCAATTATCGGAAAAGACAGGCAAAGAATATCCAGATTACGTCGTAGCTTGTGTAGGAGGCGGCAGCAACGCTGCAGGTGCATTTTATCACTTCTTAGATGATGAAAGAGTGCAACTTGTACTCGCCGAAGCCGCAGGCAAAGGTATAGACTCTGGTCACTCTGCTGCTACAAGTATCCTAGGCTCTAAAGGTATCATTCACGGATGTATGACTCTACTTATGCAAGACCAAGATGGACAGATTACCGAGCCATACTCGCTGTCGGCTGGTTTAGATTACCCAGGCATAGGACCACTACATGCACATTTGATCACTACCGGACGTGCCAAAGTGTATGCAGCAACAGACGATGAAGCTATGCGAGCCGTTATTGAACTTTCTCGATTAGAAGGCATCATCCCGGCATTAGAAACGGCACATGCATTGGCTATTTTAGATCGAATGAAAATACAGCCAGGTCAAAATGTGGTCATTAGTCTTTCGGGTAGAGGTGATAAAGATCTGGATACTTTTATCAAATATATTGACGGCAGCAAATGAATCCCAGACGGATAAAATTCGAGAATGAGTGGGTGTGAGAATGTAAGAATGAGTGAATGAGTGAATTTGATATAATAAACAAAAAATAAATACATGAAATCAATAAGAGACACGATCACAGAAAAAGGACGAAATGTCTTAAACATATATTTTACCGCTGGCCATCCTACCTTAGACAGTGTTGTACCATTAATAGTGGGATTGGCAAAAAATGGTGTTGATTTGATAGAGTTGGGTATGCCCTATTCTGACCCCCTGGCCGACGGACCAACTATTCAAAATAGTAGTGAAATTGCACTTCGAAATGGACAAACGATCGAGAATATTTTCAATCAAGTAAAAAACGTAAGAAAGTCAACACAAATTCCCATCATCATGATGGGATATTTCAATCA
>JANMMV010000464.1:0-6540 GCA_031373565.1 Saprospiraceae bacterium | reverse complement strand
ATGACAACGGTTTTAGAGATCGTAGCCACGATCAATTCCAAAATTACGAAACAGATCCAACTGATTTCGAATTGATGAAGGCCTTAGGTCTCAAAGATTATTACCAACAGCTTGGTGTTACTACCGATTGGGCAAATCTGTCAAACCAAGAAGCAAAAGACAATTATTATAAACTTGGTTTAATCGAATTAGGGCTGTTGTCTAAAGGAGATTTTAATAATCGTACAGCGATTGAGACAGCAAAGAGTAATTTCGTTAGTCAAGGTTTTAGAAATAAAGCATATGAAACATTAAATGCTGGCGCAGTCCAATCTGGGTTATCTCTGCCAAACAACTGGACCACCTTCAATAAAAGAGCAAGTACTAACCTGTCTCAAAGTTTTAGTCTGGGAAATCAAACAAAATTGTTTGGCAAGAACTTCGGATATATAATAGGAGGCAGATACGGACAGACGATTCAGTATGATCCTATAGCTGTAAATAATCGAACGATTTCTTCTGGTTTCAACGATGGTTTGCCTATCATAAACGAGTCTTCAATTCCTGAAATTGCTAGATATTCTAATGGGTGGAGTGCATTATTAAATTTAGCATATAAATATAGCTCAAATCATAGTACATCAATATTGTTGATGCCTAATTTTGTCGGTACTAATAATCTTAGAGAGGGTGTTCTTTACAATCCCGGTGCTGATTTTACTACCATTTATGGTGGTAGTCAATTTTATGAGCAAAGAAAACAATTGATTTATCAATTAAAATCTGAGCACTACTTGCCTAAGTCAGAAATCAAAATCGAATTAAATGCTTCTTACACAAATGGTCGGAGTGAAGCTCCTGATTTTAAGCGCTTCAAATTATTTGAATTTGATAGCTTAACCTATTGGTTTGATGGGACGGCTTTTGCTGATGACCCGTTACAGCGAGATTTCAGGTATTTAAATGAAGATTTGTTGGATTCTAGAATATCGATTGAGATTCCAATTTTCAAAAAATCCAGTTTTACGAGAAAAATCAAAGTAGGTGGTGCTTACAAAAATCTGAGCAGAAATTATGATCAGTATGAATATCAGTTAAGTTTTATCGGGGAGGCTAGCCCGTTCGCGGTAAACAAAGATTTATTTAAGTTTTTTGATTTAGATCATTTTAAATTAAGAAATGCGGAAGGGGGCTTTTTACGCGCGGACAATGCCTATGGAAACCCAGATTTTGCACCCAGTCATGTCACTGGAAGAACTGCAATAGCGGCAATGTACGCCATGGTAGATTATAATTTTAATGCTTCGTTTAGAGTCAATGGTGGGTTGAGGGTTGAAAATACTGATTTGAAAGTGGATGCAGTCACTTACGATCTTTTGAATCTTCCGAGAGGTGATATCAGAAGAATATATAATGGACCGTTGATTGCTAATCCTGGGATACTGCAAAGTCTTAATTTTCTTCCTAGTGTTAATTTTATTTATAAGATAAGAAAGGATGAGTTAAGCCCAATAAATCTGCGTCTAAACTATAGTAAAACCCTTGCACGTCCAAGCCAGCGTGAGTATTCTGAGTCGATACTTTATGATAATGAACTTCGACGAGATGTATTTGGTAATGCCAATTTAAAACTTGTAGAAGTAGATAATTACGATTTGCGTTTAGAGTCTTATTTTAAATCTGGAGATAACGTTTCGCTTAGTTTGTTTTATAAAAATTTTAAGAATCATATAGAACTTATTGATTTAAATGGAGGATTTTCATGGAGTAATTCTGACAGATCTTCAGTTCAAGGTATTGAGCTAGAGGGTCGTAAGAGAATCAACGAAAACCTTGATTTTACATCAAACGTATCAATTGTTACCAGTAAGTCAAGAGTTATAGGTTATTTTTTGATGTTGGATATCGAAACATTTACGCAAATATGGGTACCTACTGATACATTCACTAGAGTAATGTATGGTCAATCTCCGCTTGTTGTTAATGCTATGCTTTCATATAAACTTGAAAAATGGGGAATCAATACTTCGTTGGCATATAACGTTCAAGCTCCTCGATTAGTCATACAAGGTTCACGAGATTTGAAAGATTTATCTAAAAATATTCCTGATATATATGAAATGCCTAGACACCTTATTGATTTTAAAGTATCAAAATCTCTATTGAAAAAGGTCTCAGTTAGTTTAACAATCCGAGATTTGTTAAATAGCCCCATCCGTCGATCTTACAAATATGTAGATAGTGAAGGTAAAAATTTAGGGTATTTAGTAGATTTCGATAAGTTGAGGTTTGGCACAAATTTCTTATTAAGTGTTGCTTACAAAATATAAATTATCATGTTGAAAAATATAATTTTAATAGCTTTTTTTCTTAGTATTGGATCAGCAATGTCCTATGCCCAAGTTGAGAAAATAATAGTTGAAACCTATTATGTAGCTGATGCTGATGATGCCACAAATACGTCAGGAGGACAGTTAGAAGTAGGTACTAAAACATATCGGGTTTTCGTTGATTTAGTTGAAGGTTCTAAGATTACTAAGTTATATGGTGATCAAAACCATGCGCTTATTTTTTCTAGTACAGCACCATTTTTCAACAGTGTGGATGATGGCGTGAGTACAGGTTACAATATGAATAGGAATCGACTCAAAGATAATACGGTTGCCTTGGATAGTTGGTTGACTTTAGGACAGACGACTAAATCTGGTACTAGCGCACTATATGGGGTTCTAAAGGAGAATGACAAGGATGGATCTATCATCGGTGGAAGCAATAATGATGGCGGTAGTGCAGCGATATCGTCTGGATTGTTAAAGAATAATGCGCCTTTACTTGGAGTTCCTTTAACTACTTCTGATGGATATACGACGCATTTCAGTCTCCCAAATTCATGGATAGAGCAGGGTTTTTCTGATGATGTGTCGGTTTTTGGTTCCACGGTCCACGGTTCAAAATTTTACAGCAAAGCGTCTTTTATTAAAAATTCTGGAACTGAAGGTGCAGTTCCGGTAACAAATCATGTTTTAATTGCGCAATTAACAACGCTGGGAGAAATATCATTTGAAGTTAATATCGAAGTTATCAATAAAGATGGCCAAACTATCAATTATGTGGCAAGTGATAGTGTACTATTGAATAATGAAGTATTCTTACCTTTACTAAAGTATCCTGCTGTGTGTGGTTGTCAGAATCCTAATTTTTTAGAGTATAGCAATAGTTTCTCTTGTGGGGATGCTTCAAAGTGTAAGACGCCCATTGTTTTTGGTTGTTTGGATTCATTAGCTTGTAATTTTAACCCAAATGCAAACTTTAATGTTTCAACATTGTGCTGCTACGTTGGATATTGCAATGACATCAATATTGAAGTAATTTGTCCTAATCTTCCACCACGAAATTCGGAGACAGGTGCAAGTTTTTCTTTTTACCCTAATCCAGCGGAAGATAAAATTTATTTTCAACATAATATTAATGAAAATAGTAAATCAAAAATAGAGATAATTGATAATTGTAGACGAATTGTTTTCTCCCAAGTTGTTAATCAAAATGCAATCGAGTTAGAAAATTTTCCTAGTGGCTTTTACACAGTTCGGTTTTCAAATGGTGATTTTGTAGTTTCCAAAAGGTTGATCATTGTTCACTAATATTTATAACCAAACTCTAAAATTAATATAAATGAGCTTTAATCAAAATTGTCGTCTTGTCCTTGTCTTTTGTTTGATAATAGTCGTTTTGTTTTTTGATAGTTGCATTGAGAAAGATACGCCACCTGTTGTATTTATGACTAGTACTGTTAGCGATGCTGAAGGTAACATATACAAGACTGTGAAAATTGGCGATCAATGGTGGATGCAGGAAGACTTGAAGGTTACTAAGTTTCAAAACGGAACGCCTATTCAGTTGTATAACGGATTTGATAAAGATAATTGGTCTACTACCAATAAGCCTGGTTATTCAATAGGTCCTACAGGTTTTTTGTATAATTTTTTTGCTGTAAATGATGTAGCCAAGATAGCTCCAGTTGGATGGCATGTTGCGACTGACGAAGAGTGGCAGAAAATGGAATCTTATTTAGGAATGCAGCAGGTGGAATTAAGAAAAGTAAATTGGAGAGGAACAAACGAAGGAGATAAACTAAAGCAAAGCTACCAGGAGGCAGATTGGGTATTTTATAAAGATGTGTGGGGTACCAATGAAAGTGGATTTCAAGCATTGCCTTGTGGTTGCAGGCTTTTTGATGGTAGATCTTGCGATCCGGCCAATCAAAAACAAGGTTTTTGGTGGACTGCTACACCATCCGAAAAAGAGGCATGGTATAGAAATTTAGATTATAAAAATTCGCAAATATTCAGATATTTTGTTGATCAAAATTATGGATTTGCTGTCCGTTGTGTCAAAGATTAATTAACTATTAATTTCTACTACATTATTTTGGATTGACTACTTTGCACTATTGTGCGCCTTGCATTACTCCTAGCTTATCGATGTGTTAATTTGATTCGGTTATTAGTTAATTTTTGACTTTATTTCATTTAAATTAATAGATGGTTATTCTATATTTAGTAAATATGAATTTTATGTATATTCTATGAATTATAAGGTTCTTATTTTGTTTATTTAGTGTTAATTATTAGTACGAATTATTCACAATTAATTAACTGCATTTTTTAAATATAACCGCGTACTGAAATTACCTTTGCGATCGTAATCATGATTTATATTGCATTATTTAACCTAATTAATTTCTAAAACTTTTAAAAATGAAAACAAAAATTTCAAACATTTTGAGTGCTGTTGCAATTGTTGCAATTTCATTAGTTCAAGGACTTTCTCAAACAAATGGTGCCTCTTGCGGTTGCCCTGCAACGAGAACTGACGTTCTTTTTTCTTCTCTTGCGAATGCTGCAGGAGATTTGATTGCGAAAAATACTGTATTAGATTGCTCTAAGACTTACATCTTAGACAACACTGGTATCAATACTACGGGTAAGTACTTTGTAGGTAAGGGTAAATCAATTACTATTGCTCCAGGTACTATTATTAAGGGAATGCCAGAAACTACTCCGGGTACATCAAGAAATGGTGGCATATTAGTTGTGTCAAGAGGTGGAAAAATTTTTGCTGCTGGAACTGAATCTTGCCCTATTATTTTCACAGCTACAGCTGACGTAGATGTGAACGGGACTTATGGTATCACTAACAAAGGAAAATGGGGTGGTGTTATCATCCTTGGTACTGCTACCAATAACCTAACTGCGGCGAATAATGCAGGTCTAGGAGTTGCTGGTCTTCCAGGTGTTGGAAAAATTGAGGGTTTCACTTCTCCTGAGCCAAGAATTTATTTTGGTGCTTCTTCTGCTGAAGTTGATCCTGATTTTCAAGCTTACGATGACAATGACAATTCAGGTATTTTGTCATATGTATCTTTGAGACACGGTGGAGAAGTTGTGGGTGCTGCGAACGAAATCAATGGTCTTACGCTAGGTTCAGTAGGCAGAGGTACAACACTTCACCACATTGAGGTAGTTTCTAACTTGGATGACGGTGTCGAGTTTTTCGGTGGTACTGTAGACCTTAAGTATGGTTCAGTATTATTTAATGATGATGACGGTTTTGACTGGGATTTAGGTTGGTCAGGAAGAGGACAGTTCTGGGCTGTTGTTAAGACAGATCAGGCTACTGCAGCAGGTGGTGACAACGGTTTTGAGTCTGATGGTGACGATAACTTAGTAGGTACTGGTATCATGTCAAACCCTAACGTATACAATGCTACTTATCTTGGTTCATTAGGTATCAACGGTAACGCTACTGTCAAAGGTATCGGTGTAGAAATGAAAGAACAAACCAATGGTTCTATTAGAAATTCGATTATCGCTAACTATGGAACTGGTGCTAGATTTGCAGATAATGCATCTAGACCAGGTGGTATTGATGCATTTGATAACTGGAACTCTAACACGTTGAAAGTTCAATGTAATACATTCGTTGGTGTAACAAATCCTTTGAACGTTGCAGGTACAAATATCACAGATCCAGCTAACGCTTCTTTCATCAAGTTTTTCACTACTGACGGTAATTCAAGTGTAGCAACTCTTGCTGGTTTTGACTTTACTCACGCAATGAATACAACTACTAATGCAGTAACTGATCTATATGATGTGATCCCACAGAACAATGTTGCTTCTGCTTGTACAGCAGCTCCAGTTGATGGTTTCTTTACACCTGCTGCTTATAGAGGTGCATTCGAAGCTGGGAAAAAATCATGGTTATCTAACTATTCTTACAATGCATTATTAGATATCGAGAATGGTCTTGTACCGTGCCCAACTGACACAAATGCAGACGGAACTACAAACGTAGTAGACTTGAATGCTATCTTAGGAGCTTTCGGTGTAGGTTGCGATTAATTTTTTTACACACAATATAATTTAAAAAATCTAAATAAAAAATAATGAAAAATTTTTTTAAAAATATATTCTTGTCGGTTTGTTTGCTCGTCGCTGCAAACGTTACCTTCGGTCAAGTAGGTCTTGAAGGCATAGAAGTAGAAACTTATTATGTTTC
>JANMMV010000233.1:0-9956 GCA_031373565.1 Saprospiraceae bacterium | reverse complement strand
ACTTTTATAGAGATGGATCGGTCGGTGACATGACACGGCTCGACGCTTGTGCCCCATTTATTCCTAATCTAGAGATCGAAAATGAAGTAACTATTGACAGTGCTGGTACGGATGACAATGCTTATATCTATGGTGGTCCTTACACTTATCAAAAAAGAATCGTCGGTACTATACCGCAAGGCAAAGGGCGATACAAAGTCAAAGGATCGTTGCCCGACCCGCCATTGTTTATGGGTTATCGATTAGCAAAAATATTGGAAACAGATGGTGCCGAACCGCTAAACTATATAACCCTGCAACATCGAGATGATAACAAAGAATCTCGTATAATGATCGTAAGTTATACGTCACCGACGGTGGGGACGATCATCAGATATGCAAACGACCGTTCCATCAATGTATATAGTGAAGCACTACTCAAAACCGTCGGTAAGATTAATGGCGGCCGGGGATCTGATGTCGATGGTATAGCAGCAATCCGAAACTACATATCTCGACTAGGACTTGATGATAGATCTATTCATATGGAAGATGGTTGTGGTCTCTCGAGCCGTAATCTCATGACTCCGGGATTGATGGCTGCATTTCTTAGGCAGGTGGCAACGACAGAAGACGTCTCCGTTTTTACGAGCTTGCTGCCGATGGCCGGTTATGATGGAACAGTAAGGTCGTTGCTTCAAAATTCTCCAGCCAAAGGAAATGTATGGGTTAAATCGGGATCTATGGAAAAGATATTGACGTATGCTGGTTATTGTCGAGGTATCTCGGGAAGATATGTATCCTTCAGCATCATGCTCAATGCATCATCAGGTCGAGATACAAGGGCAAATCGTCGAGAATTGGAGAAAATCATAGAAATTATTTATCGATATTCGTAAATTGCGGGTCTTAACATCACTTATGAAAGCCACCATTCTCTGGATCTTTACGGTTACTATCATCTTTATAGCTTGTAAAGGCGAAGTATACAACAATCAATCGATCTTAAATTCGCCGCAAAACCAGACGCAAGAAAAGCAAAGGGTAGCTGTTCCTGACCAAAATACAGAAAGGGCCATATGGCAAAAACCTAGCTTAGTCATAGATAGACTTGGAGATTTGAGCTATGCTACTGTAGCCGACATTGGTGCTGGAGCAGGTTACTTTTCATTCCGATTGGCCAATAAAGCCCAAAAAGTACTAGCTATCGATATCGAAAAATCGGCCCTAAGGTATATTGATTCGCTCAAAACGACACTTCCCAACAACATAGGCAAAAAAGTAGAATCTCGTCTCGCCACACCCGACGATCCTAAGCTAGCAGACCAAGAAGTGGATGTCATTGTCATCATCAATACCATCGCCTACATAAAGGATCTACCAGCATATCTGCAAAAATTGAAAAAGTCGCTCCGTCCTAATGGGCGAATCATGGTAATAGATTATAAAATGAAGCGCTTACCCATCAATGCGCCACCCAAAACCGAGCGCGTCTATCTCGATAAGATTGAAGACATGCTCGTTGATGCTGGATTTAAGCTTGAAACATCTGATGACACGACACTTGATTATCAGTATATCGTGGTGGGCAGTTTGTAAGGTTTATTTTCGTCTTTGAGTTATTTTAGATCATTATTACTTTGATAAAGATGATGATTTGTTTTCTAACGATCATCTTATGATTGACCAGCTATGGACTTGATCATGTTATGTAGATCAATGCCTTACCATTTTTGAAAATGGGTGAGGTAAATGATAGTGTATTTGTTTTTGAAGGAAAATGATGGGTAGGTGATGGAATGCTGAAGGCAAGGAAAAGACCAATAATAGTACGAAAAATTATATTTTGTGAGCATTTAATTATGCTGCTACCTACGATTTATTTGAAATTTATTGTTAGAAAAACAGTATTATATATTGATGTTATGTAAGTTACTACCTATTTAACTCATGTCTTGATGTATTATTTGAAATTAATGCTTGAAATACTCAACATTAAAATGTATCTTTCCGTCGTGAATCGAATTGCTAGACTACTCAATAGCTACCGCAAATGAACAGAAAAACGAAAGTAGAAGTAAGTTTGGGTCGAATGTAAACAAGGTAGCGGTACATTACTAGGAGAAATCGACACTAAAAAATAAATGTTAATATGGCAAACATTTAACAAATTGCAATAGAAATAGAAAATGAGAATTTAAAGAAACACATTATGGGTAGTCTAAGTATTGCAGCCTCTTTAAAAAGAATAAGTATTTGTGTGGCTTATTCTAAGGAGACCAGGAGAACATTTTTTAGAATTATTAATTAGCGAATGCTTTTATGAAGGGTCGAAAAGTACACTAATGACACAACAAATTTTTTGATTGTTTTAAAAAAGCAATTGCACGAAATACTAACCGAATTAAAGTAATAAAATGGCAGTACACGACTTTGAATCAATAACTGAAGAGCTAAAGAAGCAGCTCGATTCTAGTAGACAAAATTGGCTTTTTGGAGCTGGTATAAGTTACAAATCAAATATTCCTTTGATGTACCCATTGACTGCTCGAGTAAAAAGCATTATTGAAACTTCTAAAATCGACAAAGATATTGAAATCTATAATTTACTTACTGCTGAGTTACAAGACAAATCACATATAGAACACTATTTAAGTCATATCGGAGATTTGATTGCATTAGCAGACAGGTCTAAAACAAATTCAGCAACTGTAAGTGCAAAATCGTTCACTAAAGGTGAATTATTAAATCTTCATAAATCTATAATTTCCGCAATTGGCGAAACTGTTCGATATGGTTATTCTAATGACGGAACTGAAATAATTGGTGATTTTTCAAATCCAATTGTTGAAATAGAACATCATATCAAATTTGTTCAAGCAATATATTCAAATAGATCCAATTTGCTTTCTAGGTCAAAACTCACTTTTTTTTCAACCAATTATGACACATTATTAGAGGATGCTTTAGGGTTAGAAAAATTCACTGTTGTTGATGGTTTCTCAGGTGGTGCAATTGCATATTGGAATCCACAATTTGAATTTCAAGATGCTCATAGCTTGCCTAATAAATGTCTGATTTACAAACTTCACGGGTCAATAGACTGGCATCGTGATGAAAAGAAAGGTTTAGTTAGAACTAGATACGGAACCAAATATTTAGCAAATAAATCTGATATAATGATTTATCCTCAAGCAACAAAATATGTAGAGACCCAAAAAGACCCATTTTCATATTTGTTTAATGGCTTTAGAAACGCACTAAATTCAACTGAAGATAATGTATTAATTACTTGTGGATATAGCTTCGGAGATGACCATATTAATGCTGAAATTGAAGCAGCTCTATCAGCTAGAAACAATAGAACTACGATAATTGCTTTTGCACAAGAAAACCCTGATGGCACTATTTTAATTAACAAAACACTTGATTCATGGCTCACAAATAAACAATTTGGCAGTAGAGTTTATGTTGCTGGACAAAAGGGAGTTTATAATAATTCCACTGATCCGCTACAAACCACCGATAAAAAAGATTTGTTTTGGTGGACATTTTCAGGATTGACAAATTTCATTTTAACTGGAGACCATGAGTAAAGAACTATTTATCACCTTACCTTCTTTGAGAATTGGCAAAATTGTAGAAGTAAGCGGTAATCAAATTAGAATTGAACTTGATACTAAAATTACAGAACTTACAAGGTCAGTTTATGGCCAAGTATATTCGGTAGGTCAAATTGGTAGTATTATTAAAATACATTTCGGCAGAAAAATACTTTTCGCATATGTTAGAATGTTAAGAATGCAGTCTGATATTCTTGCTGAAGAAGGCAAAACTATTATTCTACCTGGTGATGATAAAAGGATGTTGGAAGCTGATTTATTTGGCCAAGGTATTTGGAGTGCAAAAGATGGGAAACTTTCATTTGTTCGAGGAGTTGAAACATATCCACTTCCTTTACAAGATGCCTTTTTATGCTTGAATGATGAACTTGAAGGTATATATCGTGCAGCAGAAGACTTAAAAGACTTTGAAAATAATCCAATGGTTCCTATTGGAAATTATGTTGGAGGAAATAATGCCGTTTGTCGAGCAAATATTGATAAATTATTTGGACATCATTGTGCAATTTTAGGTTCTACTGGTTCAGGAAAATCTGGAACAGTTGCATCCATTCTCCACTCTGTTTTGGCTCATCAAACAAAAGGCAAGACAATTTCACCAAGAATTGTAATTATTGACCCACACGGTGAGTACGCAAAGGCATTTGGGGATAATGCAGTTGTGTATAAAGCATATAACGAAGCGTCCGCAAAGACTGTTAAATCTGAGCAATTGAAATTACCGTATTGGCTAATGTCAAGTGATGAATTTAGATCATTAGTTATCGGTAAAACTGAATTTGAAGCTACTTCACAAACAAATATGGTTTATCAAGCTGTAACCTATGCGAGATTATTAAATGCAGGTTTAGTTGAAAATGTTGGTGTCGAGCCACTAGGAGAAGCAGATTCAGAAATTCCAACAGCACGTAAAACTGAGAGTGATATTTTAAACTTTGACAGAGACAAACCAGTTCCATTCTTGCTTTCGGAATTTATTAAGCATGTAGATAAGGTACAAGGGCGAAAAGCAGGTAAGACCGACACTTTACCACCTAGTGATTCAAATAGACAAAAAATCGAATCGATTCTTAAAAAATTAAAAGTTTTGCGTTCTAATCCGCAATTGTCATTTTTAATGGAGGAGCATAGTGCATCCTCACCGACACTTGAATCTGTGCTTCATCAATTTGTAGGTGATATAAAAGATAAGAACCTAAGAATTATTGACATCTCGGGATTACCTAATGAAGTTGCTGGTCCATTAACAGCTCTTATCGCTAGGCTATTATTTCAATATAAATTATGGCAAACAAGAGAAGAAAGAGAAAGGGACCCTGTTTTGTTTATATGTCAGGAAGCCCATCGTTATGTACCAAATCATGGAGAGGCACAATACAAAGAAGCACAAGAAGCGGTAAGACGTATTGCAAAAGAAGGTCGGAAATATGGTGTTGGTTTAATGCTCGTTTCTCAAAGGCCATCAGATGTTGAGTCAACTGTTTTATCACAATGTAATTCGTGGATAATCCTTCGACTTACAAACTCGAATGACCAAGAACATGTTGCTAAATTCTTGCCAGATAGCTTAGTGGGCTTGACAAAAATGTTGCCTTCTCTTACCAGACGGGAAGCAATTTTTGTTGGAGAGGCAGCTGCATTACCAAGTCGAATAAGGATAAACAAACTGGAACCGGAACAATTGCCAGATTCCAACGATATCAGTTTTGTAAAAGGCTGGGTTAATGACCCAACTAACACACTTGAACTTAAAAAAATTAGCGAAAGATGGATTGGGACAGCATAGGAACTTGCTATAGCTGCACATTCACTAAATTGGCGGTTCAGAAGCTAAGTGAAGTTTTCTCCCTATGGCGGGACAAGTTGTGCTTCGTATCGAGTTCAGCGGTGGGAGACGGTTTACGTCTCCGAAATCGGCAACTTCTTGTATCTGCCAAACGTAGATATGCAAACCAAAAGCACGATAGTGCAACCAACAAAACGACAGACATTTAAATCAAGTAGACTTCAACAGACACTGACTTCATATGAACAACAAACTATATTTTGTTGACTATTATAAAAGACTTTCTAAATGGAATATGTGGGTAGAATTGCAAAAATAAAGGGTTTTATGCAGACTACTAAATAATTAAATTTAATAGTTTTGTATTGCGGTTTTCAATAATCGCTTAAATTGATTAAATATTTGATAAAATGAAAATATCATGAGTTCAAGAGTTGTGAAACGGCTTCCAGAAGTTAAGTCATTATATGAAATTCTACCTAAAGGAGTGGACGGGGGAAAAGAATTTGCCAGAATTGTGGACCTTCTATTATTTCACGAAGCGAAAAAATCAGGCAATAAAATAACTATTTTTAATGATGCAGCAGGAGATTATCGAGGTCTTGATAGTTTTGAAGGGGATGTATTTAGAAAAGCTGGAACGATAGGATATCAATACAAATTTTATCCTTCACCATTAAGTTCAGAGCATCGTAAAGAAATTGAAAAAGCACTAGTCAAAGCCAATGAAGGTCATAAAGAAATAAAGCTGTCAAAATGGATTCTCATTACTCCGCAAGACTCTATTGAATCAGCCACTAGAAAAGATAATGGTGACGTAACCTGGTTTGAAGCGTTGCGAGTAAAATTAAAAATTAAATTTGAGATCGAACACTGGGGGCATAAGAATCTTATGGCATTATTTCTTCAAACTTCTTTCCTTTGTTTAAATTACTATCCCGAACTTATACCTGATGGATTAACACGCAAGAAGACAATTAAGGATGTTAAAGGACGATATTTAGATAACCTTAATACATTATATCGCAATATCGAATTTGTCGGAATGTCTGTCTATAAACAAGAAGCAACAAATGGGGTGCCAATGGAACATATTTATATTCCATTAACAGTAGTTCCTATGGATGCAAATGAAAATGATAATAATGTAAATAGAATAAACCCACTTACGTTTAAGGAAGGTAATAATTTTGTTATTCTTGGAGACCCGGGTTCAGGTAAATCTACATTATTAAGGTTCCTTTCACTTGTTATCTTTTCAGAACAATTACAAGCACGTTACGAAGCTAAGCCGGTTTTCCAGCTTCCTATTTTAATAACTTTGAAAAGATATGCAGATGAACTGAAAGAAAGAAAAGATCTGGCTTTGATTGATTATATACTAGAAAATATTCAAGGAGATTTTAGTTTGAAAGATGCGAATATTGATTTTTTTGAATATTATTTAGAAACGGGAAAGGCGATTCTTCTTTTTGATGGTCTTGATGAATTGCCAAATCCGCAGTTTAAAAAAAATATTAGAGATCGAATTCGAACATTAATCACAACTTATCCAGGAAATACAACTATAGTTACTTCTCGCATTGTTGGGTATGAAAATCCATTTAGGTTTGACGAAAAAGAATTTACACATTATCGATTGACTAAGTTACAGCTTCCGGAGATGGAACAATTTGTAAAGGATTGGTATAAAGTTCGCATTGAAAATAAAAAGGAACGTGACACAAATGTTAATGATCTTGTTAGAATTTTAAGAAATGATCATTACCATGCCATTCGTGCACTTGCTGAAAACCCTCTTTTATTAACTATTGTTGCACTTGTTCATAGAATTGACGCAGTATTACCTGATGAGCGAGTAGTATTGTATCAAAAATGTACAGAGACATTGCTTAATACTTGGCAGACTTGGAAAGAGAGAGGTGAAGATGTTATAAACAAAGGCAAAGTTGATCGTCGTAATAGGCGACGTATAGAAGCAATAGCAAATTGGATGCATGACCAATCAGGCGGGATTGAAGTGAATCAAAGAGCAATTGTTCATTATGAGAGTTTAAAAACATTTCTGATTGAACATATCTTAACAAACGAAAAACATGTTAATTCAGACTATGATCCAGAAGATATAGCAGAGAATTTCCTTGACTTTGTAAAGAAAAGAGCAGGTTTGTTAATTGAGATAGGTGACCAAAAATATAGTTTTGTACACCTTACTTTTCAAGAATATTTAACGGCATCCTATATTGTTACTAATTCTGAATTAGATGGTATTACTGGGACATGGAATAAAATAAAAGATCATTGTACTGACGATAGGTGGCATGAGGTCATACGACTTTTAATAGCTGAGCTTAAATCTGACGAGAGTCAAAAATTTCTCATTAATAAATTATTAACTGAAAGTGAGATAAGTGGAAATGAAAAAACAGCTATATTATTAGGTGGTTTAATATTAGATGGAATAGAAGCCGCAGAAGAAAGAAAGGAAGAAATTTATACTAATTTAATGGAATCTGCTATTTTATCGATAGAAATTGATCTGCTAAGACCCATCATTTCAATGATAACCAACTGCCTTGAAAAAAATAAATTAGATGAAGAAATTTTACAGAAAATTTTAATACATTTTTACAAAAATGAAACTGATTATCACAAAAAACTGACGCTGACTTTAGTTGCAACTTCTTTAAATCGACCTGATTTAAATGTACTTGAGATAGCAAAAGAATCTATAGACGGGATTGAAATAGGCAGTGTTTTATTTAATCTCTTTTTTAGCGAGAAGGTAGAAATCAATTACAAAGAAATTATACAAAAAGAATTACAATGTTTTTGGGCAGTCCAGTGTTATCATTCCTTTTCTAGTTACGAAAGCAACTTTTTAGCCGCTTCATTGCAAGCGATTAATTTTTCGTTAGGAGTCAAGCTTATTGCTGAGAGAGCATTCAAAGAGCAATTAATTGTGTTGATTTTTGATCATGACGGCCCATATTTTGATTTTAATAAAAATAGCCTTTTGATAGCATTAAATAATCGATCACGAATTGATACGTGTTTTTTAAGCCAAGAGCTAATTCTGGATAATGATGGGGATCGTGATCGTGAACGGCTTCGGCTTGGGGTTAGAGGTTTGATTCCTGATCGGGATCGGATTCGGGATCGGGATCGGATTCGGGATCGGATTCAGGATCTGGGTTTAGATTTGTTTCTGGAACTGGGTTTGGATGGTTCTGTTCAAAGTAAAATTCGTCTTCTTGATATAGATAATGGGTCATTTTCAAGAGAATGGCTGCTTTTTCTTGCTGAATCCGAAGTGCAATCCCCTATTCTAGAAACTATTTGTGCTATATTCGATTTACAGCCCCGTGTTCACTGGTATGAGGCACTTAGGATGGGATTTTTATGGAAAATACCTGATCGAATTACGCTTTATGATAAAACTTTATGGAATAACATACATAATTCTTTTGAAAGGCATGAAGCAGGTGAAGCAGAAATATATTTTGCGGCTTGGCGGCTTCTTTTTGATTCATGGATATACTCCATGGGACATATAAAAGATCATAGTGATTCGATTGCAAATGAACTTGAAATATTAACTCGGGACATCGACGAACCACCACTGCGAATAGCTCGTTGTATTCGTGATATAAACTATGGTGACCGATCTAAGATTAAAGATTTGAAATTAATGGTTAATTCTGATGAATCTAAATATAGGACTATATTTGAAGATTGCTTCTGGAGATTAACACCAGAAGAAGAATTAAGGGCAAAGGAAAAAAATTATGGCATTAAAAATAAGAAAAAGAAATAATTGTAGTAATAGAATTGAAGACACTTTGGATCGGAATGTTCGGTAACCAGCCTTTTTTGACGCATTACCGTTGCCACGCTTGAAAATCGATATATTAATGATGTTGAGATAGCGGTAGGCATTCTGACTATTCCCGTTCCCATGCAATTTTATTGCAATTTCCATAGTATTGTTTTATTATTAATCAGCATCGCTACGGTGCTTTCGAAGATCATTCTGACCCACAATAATCGAATTAACGCTAAGACGTAACAAGTTCTGCGACTGTGATCACATACATCTACCCCGTTGGATAAACATCATCCGTGGTAAAGAATCCTGCTTCATCACGTTGGACAGTCATCCTGCGGGATAAAGCAGGACATGTTTTGTAATTCGATAACTTCTACCTTATAAGATAGTTCTGCCTTCATCATAAATGCCACATTATGATCAAAGTCGGTGAATACCACGTTGATTTAGTATCACATACTGGGTAGTTGATAAGTCCCATTTTGCCCTGGTATCGTGGCCCTAGTTGTCAAACACATAAGGGCGATCCGGCGATCTAACTCACATTAGACCTGCTAAACACAAAATTCTACACAGTCCCAGTACTCGTGAAGTGTTGTTGAGTACTCGTGAAGTCTTGTTGAGTACTCGTGAAGTGTTTTTGAGTACTCGTGAAGTGTTTTTGAGTACTCGTGAAGAGTTTTTGAGTACTCGTGAAGAGTTTTTGAGTACTCGTGAAGAGTTTTTGAGTACTCGTGAA
>JANMMV010000372.1:0-8850 GCA_031373565.1 Saprospiraceae bacterium | reverse complement strand
GGTTAATCTTTTATTTGAAAGTGAGGGTTGTAAATAAGGCCAATTACGTTTCCAAATGGGTCTTTAACAGTCGCTGTCATTAAATCTCCACCAACGCTATATGGTTTTTCATTTTCGGTCGCCCCCAATTCAATTAGTCTGTTAAAAGTCGCTTGAATGTCTTCTACTCCCCAATAAGAAACTACACTTTCAACTTTATCAAAAGTCGGATTATCTTCTGGTTGAAGTCCAAGTTCGTAACCTTTAATGTTGAAACCAACATAATAGGATTCGTTGTAATAAGGCCTAGTTTCAAATGCGTTTGAATACCATTCAGTCGCTTTTTGGATGTCCGCAACTTTGTAAATTGTTGTTCTGAGTCCTAACATAATATTAATTTTTATTTGATAATTTTTCGTTTTGTTGAAGGTTGTCGTTTTTTTTCGCTTACCGTTAAGCAATCAATGCTGCACAATAAATTTCCGGGCAGAGACTCTTCCGTTCCATTTCAGTTTCACAAAGTAGATGCCATCACGAAGAGAAGATGTATTAATTAATTCATTAGAATTTGATTCTTGCGAATGCACTTGTTGCCCCAACTGATCATAAACATTGATTTGAATTGATTCATCCGGAGAAAGGTTTGTTTGAATGCGCAGATATAAGTTAGCGGGAACAGGAAATAAAACACACTGAATTTGTTTTGCAGTTTCATCCGCAATTTCGGTCGAAGTATTACAATTATATGTGCTCGCTATAGCAATGGAATCTATATCAGCCCCAAGGTCTTTGCCGTCTGTTCCGAGATTTTTATACGGACTTGAAGAAATAAGATGATAATCTCCCGCTGCAAAATTCGCGAATCCCACTGCTGCTGTGCTGGCAGGAAAATAACTGCCGGCAGGATAACCCGTTGCTGAGCCTCCTATATCAACATTCTTTGTAACCACCCAATTTGGATTGAAATAGGTAGCTAAAGTAGTGTTGGCATTTGCTGTTCCGCTACCAATAAACCCATAGGTAGCATGTGACACTATATTGTTTTGAAACACAAAAAAATCAGTTTTGGGAGTACCATCCGAAACCATATATGCACTGGTACAAAAGCCCGTATTGTGATCGATGATTACATCGGTAAGGCCATTCAAGACCTGAAACATTCTGCCATTGCCACCGGTGCCAAGATTCGTTACATTAAACACATTGTTTTGAATCAAAATACGCGATGTTCTCTGGCTTATATTAGGGGAATCGTAGCCCGACATATTAATCCCCTGCGCTATGTTTTCAAAAGTATTAAACCGAATGCAGATGTCCTGCACTACAGACCACGGTGCAGTGTTATTCTGGTTGCGCGGAGTCAATAACAGTGCAAATCCGTTTTGGGCATTGGGCCAACAATTCTCGAAATGATTTCCTTCAACCAACACACGTTGGGCGTTTTTAAATTCAAGCAGATTTTTTATGTCCCATAATTGACTCATCCATGCAAGAGGTTTAAAGAAATAGTTGTACCTGATTTCAATATCGGATGGCACGGCATTTGGAATACTCGGGTCAGCCCCGCCAAATATGACATTTTCACCTGCACCCTCCAGATAATTATTCACTATTTTCAGAGGACCGGTAGCGCTATATGCTGCCAGTGCCTGGCTGTCTGCGCCATCTTCTTTGCAATCAGATATATAAGAATCTATCACTGAAATATAGGCTCCGTTCATCAATACACCTCTGCGGCTTCCAGCCACAGGATCACCGTGTATGTAGCAGCGGTCAAACACTAAGTTGTTGGGAAGTGTACTGGCAGATGTTTCTCCGTTCCCAATACTAATGATGTTGTAAATAAAATTGTTGGCAACTGGCTTAAACTCAATTCCCACAAAGCGGTAATGATGCGCATTAGTAGCTGTGTTGATAGCACCTCCGCTATTGGCCACTACAACTATTTTAGGCATATTGACAGCATCTACCGGGCTAACTCTTGTGCAGGGTGGCGGTAAACCGGCATAAGCAGAGGATGTAATGTATATCCATCCTGTTCCCGAAGTTTTGTTGGGCAAAGTAAAAGGACCAGTAAATGTCATGCCCGCTTGAAGTTGGATGATGTCACCCAATTTAGCTGTGTTCAATGCGGTCTGAAACGCAGTACTTGTACTAACCGTAAAAAGCTGTCCGCCAACCGGTGGATTGTAAGCAGTTTGTATATATACCTGAGGCAAAGCAGGATAATTAGCAGCGGTAGCAGTTCCGATAGTTATCAGGCTCAGGACATAATAAATGCAAACCGCTAACGGAGTTTTTTTTTTGAAGAAATTCATCATGATTTTAGGTTTTGATAGTTTAACCTTTTGTCCGCACGGGGTCTGTGTTTCACGATCCTGCGGGGACTAAGCATAGCCAGTGGGCTTCGCCCTTGTTTATGTCTTTTGTCGTAAAGCGACTACCCTACACAACCCTGTCAAAAATTTACGCAAAAGTTCCCACCAACGGCATTCTATATAAAAACTTCCTATTACACTCCAAAAGTAGCTAATGCCGACTGATTTAAGGCTATTTTAAGCTACTTTTGTTTTTAGGTGATGGAAAATGGGTATAAAATCTACGCTGCAGATCTTCGAGACAATAGTTCGAAATAAGTCGTGCTCAACTGAGTTTTGAAGACTAATTTGCATCTATGGCGTCATCGATCGTAAATAATTGACGACTAAATTTTATCTATGGTGTCGTCGAATATAAATATTTGATGACAAATATCAATCTGCGGCGTCATCGATCATAAATGATTCATTCTAGGCACTTCGTGCCAAACAGCCTGCCATATTTTATCACTGCTACAGCGTGACCGTGGGCATTAAAAACTTAGTTGTTATGTGCTTGCCCTTCTGTCCCTTAATTATTTATTGCTGTTATAATGTAATCAAATTTGTCGTGCGTTGAATTTGTTCTATTATTAATCCAAATTTGTCCGTCGCCTAGCATTACGCCTTGATAATTAATAAACATATTACAAACACAAAGAGATTTAATCTTGACCTTAAATTCTTGATGAAAAATTTGGTCAAAATTGTCGATTAATTGTTTTTTGTTTTTAATACTGATTGCTTTGTCCTTGAATACTGTAGTCTTTAATGGATAATTAATGTGGTTCGCTATCCATTCCTTGTCGCCATTTAGAATAGAAGTCTTGACGTACTTCATGAATTTTTCAACATCATCGTCAGTTCCATAAAAGTCAGAATAGCGATGGCCAAAGTCGCTAACGCAAATTGATTGAAGAGTCAATTTAAATTCAATAGATTTTGTGTTCGATTTGTCAGTCCAAGTTCCCTCAAACCTGTCTAATTTGTCGGTAAAAACCTTCCCTACAAAGCGTCCATTTGGTTTACCGTTTAAAAATTCAGTAATGACAATTTCGTCACCGGTTATTTGTCCTGTCAATTGAATTTTACTTTCATATTTTTTGTAACAGTAGTTACCTTTGAGTTGTCCATTGTCCAAACGATATAGAGATAATTGAATTCTGCCTTTACCTAATGTTCCTTCAAAGTCAGTCCATTTGTGTGTTTCAAAGTCGAAGGCTTGACAAAGAGATGATAAAGTAAAAAGTAAAAAAGTCAGTGTGATAAATTTTTTCATTATTGGTTGTCGTTTAGGGGTGAACATAACGTCAGTTTGTCTATAAACTTCCTTTACATTCCAAAAGTAGTAAAAACAACTGATTTATGGCCATTGTAAGGCACTAAAATTTTTTGGTGATGGAAAATGGGTCTGAAATCTAAGTGGCATGTATTCGAGACAAGAGGTCGTAATAAGTCGTGCTTACTTGAGGGTTGATGACTGATTTGTATCTATAGCGTCATCGAATATTCATTTGACGACTAAATTTTATCTATGGAGTGATCAAATATTCATTTCACCCTAGGCATTTCACGCCAAACAGCCTGCCATTGTATATCACCGCTACAGCGTGAACCTAGCGTGGAAAACTTAGTGGGTAGCAGAAGCTATTTTTTGAATAGGAACTCCAAAGGAATATTTAATCGTTTATTCCAAGATTGCTCGCTATGGTCTTCACCAGGGAAATATTTTGTAACCCAATTATTTTTGTCATACCCCTTTGCAACCATGATGCTATCCACCTTTCTTTGAATTTCGGGATATAAGGCATCTAATGTTTTGTCCCCGCAATCAAAGTAAATTCTATGATTTTTAGGATTTGGAAGCTTACCAGACAAGTATTTAATAAATGAGTTTGGAACAGGATTATTTTCTAAAGTAAATGTCCCAACCCAGTGGGTCGATAAGCAAGCTGCACCTCCAAATATTTTTGGATATTCACAAATGGCATAAAATGAAATAAGTCCTCCCATACTACTACCCGCTATAAAAGTATTTTCTCTATTTGTATACACAGCATATTTTTTGTCTATATATGGCTTTAACTCATTTATGATAAATTTCAAATAATTGTCAGATTGTGGTTTGAAAATATCTTTAGTTCTTCCTGCTCTTTGTAATTGTGCATTAACGGTATCTTTTTCAGTTTGCGATAAGCGTTCAAAAGGCTTCTGAGGCCAATAATCAGGGTGTCTCGTTTGACCGCCATTCCAAATGCCAACAACAATAAAAGATTGGAATTGGGTATTTGAAAATAATTGAGCTGCCACATCATCAATATTCCATGCTTTTTTATTCCACGTCTGTTCAGGGTCAAATAACATTTGCCCATCGTGCATATATAAAACAGCATATTTCTTTTTGTCAGAATAACCCTCTGGTAGCCAAATGTCAATATTTCTGGAAGTTACATATTTTGAATGAAAATTATCAAGGCGCTCAATTTTACCACTTACAACGCTAGGAGGCGAATTTTGGGCTATTGCCTGTATTGACAAAATTAAAAAAATAATTAATACACTTATTATTCTATTCATACACTTTTGATTTTACCCATATGAGCAATGTTACGGTCAGTATAATTTCTGCTGACGCCAGTCTGTCTAAAAACTTTCTTTACACTCCAAAAGTAGCTAAAAACGACTGATTTAGAGAGATTTTATGCCACTTTTATATTTACGCCAGACGTTTGCTTGTTATACGCCAATATTTGCTCTGTTTGGGCTGAGAAATAAAAGCAGATTTTTATCTGCAAATATGGATGAATATCAATGAAATCTGGATTCAGGATACGCTTCACTAACATTCCGAAGGGCCTAAACGCCAACAGCAGCTTTAGACTGCGAATTATGCAATTTAATTAAAAAATTGTTTAACAAGGTAACTTATGCTTCATGGTAACTTTGCATCGTAACAATTTCGTTACAATTAAAAATTTATAAAATGAATATTTAAAAAAATGTTTTAGACGTTCCAAAAGAAGGAACAAAATCAAAAAATTATTCTTCTGAACACCACAAAATGGCGGCAACTCACCACGAAAGTGCTTCGAAACTTCACAATGAAGCTTCCAAACATATGGACTCTGGTAACATGGAAAAAGCAGCAGATAGTGCTAAGCAAGCCGAAGTACATTACACAAAAGCTGGCGAAATTGACCAACGATACACAGCTGCTCAAGACCATGAAACTTCTGCACATCACTACGCTCAAGTATCAAGTCATCGTAAAGACGCCGCTACGCACACTCAAATGGGTCATCATTCTAAAGCAAAAGAAAGCAATGCTAAAGCGAATGAACATTTAACGAAAGCTGGTGAAATTGATCATCGCTATAAAGAGTCTAACGATTATGCTATTTCCGCTAATCATTATGATCAAGCATCAACTCATCGCAAAGAAGCTGCCACGCACACCCGCAATGGTGATCATTCAAAAGCAATGCAAAGTCACGCAAATGCGAATGAGCATTTAACAAAAGCTGGTGAAATAGATAAGCGTTACACGCTTGATAATAAATCAAACGGAACTAGCAATTCATCTCAACATGAAAAGCATCCTCAGGATGCCAATGGACAATTTATTGCCAAAAATCATAGTACAAACGGAACTAGTAATTCATCTCATAATGAAAAGCACCCTCAAGATGAGAATGGAAAGTTCATGGCAAAAAATTAATGAATAAAACTAAAAAGTAAAATCACAAAACTATCAGCGTGGTATATTAACAGCCTTATTGAAGAATGGTAAAGTTATTCTAACCGACGAAAAAGGTCGCACTGACAAGGTAACTTCTACTCACTTAAAAACAGACACTAGTATGGTACGTTGTTGATTTCGTTTTGTGAAACTTTAAAGTCAACCATGAATAGGAAAATAATTATTAATGTAAATTTGTAAATTTAGTAAGATGAAAAATGAAAAAACGATTGATATTTTAAACACGCTTGTGGTAATAAACCACGACAGGATTGAAGGTTACAAAACTGCTATGGATGAAATAAAAGATGACGAAGGATTGAAAGATTCTTTCTCAAAGTTTCAACAAACAAGTTTCAGTTGCAACGCAGCATTGGGGGCAGAGGTACGCCAGCTTGGTGGTGCTGCTGAAGAGGGCACAAAAAATACTGGAAAAATACACAGGACATGGATGGATTTCAAAGCAATGGTTAATGGACATGACCGCAAAGGAATACTAAGTTCTTGTGCATATGGCGATGATGCGGCTATGACCACATACAAAGATGCATTGGAAGATGACAAGGAACATCTATCTGGCGAGCAACAGGCTATGTTACAGTCACAACTTGCGTTAATAACATCCGATTATAATAAGGTGAAAATGCTGATGGAGGAAACTGTGGATGCCTAAACATTTTTAGAAAGGTATGTAGTCATTTTAAATGAGTTAAGGGTATTGATATATTTTATCAATACCCTTCTCATTTTCTAAAATTTATAAAATGAAACTTACCCGCTCAGTTAGTCCAGATTTGTAATCTGGTTTTACGAGAATTTGGATGTAACATCCTTTGCAATTAGGGCGGCATTACAAACCCGACCAGCCGGGTTCAAAAGCTGATAATGGTGTGGTACTCTGGCTATTTGGAGTACCACTACTTTATATTTTTGTGCGTCTACCCTTATGCAAACTAATCAACTGCTTCAGTATTAGTGCATTTTGCAAAAAAAATTGAAAGTGCGTTTATTGCATGGCAAAAACAATCAAAAACGAAGCGCTGACTGGTCGCGATGGTGGTCAGCTAGACTTGTAGGGTCTTCGAAATTGTTCGTTTCGTGTCATTCTGCTTTAGGGTGCACTCTCGTCATTAGGGTTTTCGGTAACGGAAAAGGCTTGGCGACGGCAGTGAATTCTTAGCACATAAACCAAAAAAACTGCAAAAAGCCCCAACAATATTCCAAAGTTCACTAAAGAAATTCCGCCCCGCTTTCGCCAAGCCTAGGCTGTGCATTCGCCCTTTAATTAATAAATTCTTTCAAAAGACTTGCCTGTGAAACGATAGACACCATTGGGACCTCCACCAAACCATAAATCACCTGATTTGCTTTTGTAAATTAGCCAAATAATACCACTATCTAGACCCTCTTCTTGGGTATAGTTTTTCAAAGTGTGTCCATCATAACGCCATACACCAGATTCGTTTGTTCCAAACCAAATGTTACCAAAACTGTCCTCACCAATAGAAAAAACTTTGTCCAAGGAACTACCCTTCGTGTCTTCTGCCCTTAATTGATGTTGTTTTGTAAAATGAATGAAATTTTTTCCATCATATTTTATTACGCCAATTCCACTACGACCACCACCACAATTATTTCCAATCCACAGGTTGCCTTTGCTGTCCTCCATTAATGACCTAATGTGAAGATTTTCGGTTGTACCATTTAATCCTACCGATTCATTATTATATGTTATTAACTGCTTACCATCATACCCAATCAATTCACTATAAGCACCAAACCAAACTACTCCATTTTTACTTCTAACAAAGTCTGTTGATTTTGACCATGGAATCTCTTGCCCTAATTTGTCTTTAACAGTAAAAGTGTGATAATAAAGTTCTTTCCCATCATACTGATACACTCCCGATTTTTTTTCAAGATTGGTATTGCCCGTTGATGCATCACTTTTAAACCAAAGGTCATTATCAGATATTTTCAGTTGTTTCGTTGAATCATAATTTCTTTCTCTAAACACAGTCATTTTTTCATCGTCATAAATACTTAACCCAACGCCACACTCAAACCAAATGATGCCATTTTTGTCTTCATAAATACTTCTAACTTGATTATCACTTAATCCGTTTTGGGTTGTAAAATAGTGGAGTTTTCCATTTTGAAGCAAACACGCTCCTTCGTTGTAACTACCAAACCAAATATTTCCTTTACTATCCTCTAAAATTGAACGAACTCCTGTTTTGTAATTCAATTTTATGGTATCAATACTAGAATGAATACTTTGATATTTCTTATTTGATTGACTTTGACTATTGCAAGACATAGGAACAACCATCAAAAGAGTTGAACAAAGGATAAAAATATTTTGATAAATAAGTTTTAAATTCATTGATAAGTATTTTTTGAATGAAGCCTAATCGAGTCACGCAGGGCCATTGCACCCCGACGTTCTCACGGAACGAATAATCCAGAAGTAGCTACAAAAAGCGTTTTGCAGTTCCGTCCTAAAATGGATTTGCGATGCATTTTACGACGAGGCTTTCATCTTACTTCATAAAGTTAGTTACATATTTATTTTTTGCCTATAAATCTGAATTATTTTTAGACACACATCCTATGAAAAAATAAAAATTTTATGGCTACGTTTATAATATCTATATGAATGAAAACTCACTGAAACTATCAATTATTAGCATAACTCACCTGAAGCCAGTCACTTCCGTTCCACAACATTTGGATCATATCTCCTGATGCCATGGTAATCGTACCTGTTGTATT
>JANMMV010000309.1:0-7448 GCA_031373565.1 Saprospiraceae bacterium | reverse complement strand
TGGAAGTGGTGTGCAGTTATTCGCTATGCTTGATTTCACAGGTATGGATTGTGATACCTATACTGCGACTTTAGTGAAATTGCTCGAAAACAATCCGAATATCAAAAATCTAACTATTGGAACAGAAAATCTTGTATATGGGGAGAGCGCTGTTGCCGCCAGAAATACGCTTATTGAAACCCTCGGATGGAAAATTAAAGGAGATCGAAAAGATTACCCAGGATCGGATTGCTCTGGATTGGTAAGTAATCAAGATCTGACGTTTAGTACGACTTCTATATATCCTAACCCTACGACCGATGTCATCAACATTTCAAATGAAGAAGGAAAGCAATTTTGCATTACCGACATCCTCGGCAATAAAGTCATAGCGGGGGTTTTAGAGTCATCTGCTGAACAGATTTCACTCCAAGATTTACCAGCGGGTATTTACTATTTTTCTATCTTAGGTAAAGCAGGAAACAACAGACAGAAGATACATAAATATTGATAGTCTAAACCCTTCACATGACACTTATATCATCTTTACAATCACATTTAAACCAGACTCGCTCCAAATGGCTTGATATAGATTCGACGACATTATACAGCAAAGCTTCAGCTGACCGTTGGTCGCGCATCGAAATCTTAGGGCATTTAATTGACTCCGCTAGATACAATCTTCAACGTTTTACGGAAGCACCACTTGCCGAAGACAGTTATCAAATCACTGGCTATAAACAAGTTGAGTTGGTCTCGTTCATGGATTATCAACATCAAGATGCTACATCAATCTTAGATCTGTGGCTTGCGCTAAATCAATGTATATCGACTATATGGCAATCTTATACCGATGAAACTTGGCGTAAACAGATCATCATAAAAGGAGAACTTTACGACCTACAGTTTTTGGCCGAAGATTATGTCAATCATATGGCCGATCATTTACATCAAATATTTGATGGTATTGACCTAAACCCTACACTACATGGTATCTCGCTTGAAGCTGCACTTACAAGATTTAGATCATCGCAAGAACAAGATGGAAAGCCATTTGTAGAATTGATGCAGTACGGAGACCTTTCTATCGAGTATTACAAACCCAACAAAATAGATCACCAACAACCGCACACACGCGACGAAGTATACATTATTATCTCAGGTAGTGGACAGCTGATCATTGGAGAAACTAGTCATCCTTTCAAGCAACATGATATTTTCTTTGTGAAAGCTGGTGAACCTCACAAATTTGACGGGTTTAGCGATGATTTTGCAACTTGGGTTGTGTTTTATGGTTTTGCAAATTCTCATTGTTAGGATGTACTTTTCCAGTCAAATCATACCGCTACATAGCTAAGTAGCGTTCTCTCTATGACTTAACTTTGACTTATTAAATGATTTACTTATAATTAATATGCAGTCTGCAATTTGTATGCATTTTAGAACGTTATTTGTGTTTTGAAAGCCTTAAAAAAATGCATTAAAGCCATGATCAAATTTAATATCCAACCAACACTAGAATCGAAAGACTATCTTCTATTACCCTTGTTTGAAAGTGATTTCGAAGAGTTGTTTTCTGTCGCCTGCGATCCGTTGATATGGGAGCAGCATCCTAACAAAAATCGGTGGCAAAAAGAAGTATTTAGTATCTTTTTTGATGGAGCAATGGCTAGCAAAGGCGCTTTCAAAATTATTGACAAGAGAACGGGTCTGATCATAGGTAGCACTCGCATTTATAATTACGATGCTGATGATGATAGCATATTTATAGGATATTCATTTTATGCTAGGGAATACTGGGGCAGCGGCACCAATCATATCATTAAGCGTATGATGTTAGATTACCTATTTGATCATGTTTCCAAAGTTATCTTCCATATAGGAGTAGACAATTTGAGATCACAAATTTCGATTCAAAGATTGGGTGCAAAAAATGTTGGAATGTTAGAGGTCGCTTACTACGGAGAGCCAAATAGAATAAATTATGTTTTCGAATTAGGAAAGCAATTTTACGTAGAGAATAAACACGATCAACATTTGGCTACAGCTGCCGTATGATGTTAAGCATCTGACCCATATGCAGGGCTTCATGATATAGATTGAACGTAACTGCACTTTCGATATCTATGATTTCGAATTTCAATCGTGTCATGAACGGATTGATACTCGCAAATTTATTGCCTGCTATATCTTGCTCAAGCTGCTCAAAAGAAGTAAAAATGACGGTTTTCAAGTTCTCCACGACAGCATCGTCATATTGGCCCTCTGGCTTTGTGCCTGGTCTAAAAGTAAGAAACACATCTTTTTCGATGATCCACGGATGTTCTGTCAATCCGTAAGTTAGCATTTGCTGCACAGCTAGTACATGACCGCAATTCCAGACTATATTATTATTATATCCTATCGGTATTTGGTTAAGTTGCTCGTTGGTGAGCGAGTCAATTAACTTTTTGAGTGCTTTGCGATTCTGCAGTGTTAAGGCTAAGTTGGTTGATAAGGACATTTGAAGAAATTTTGATTACAAAACCGAAAGATACAAAACAAATTACGTGTTTTGCCAATCGGTCGTCATCATTCAATACAGCGTAAAATCACTTACTACTGAACCGTCTCTCCCTTTAAGACACGGAATCTATTTCGTGCATCGACAGCATATGTACTTCCGCTGTACTCAAGAAATATTCGCTCGTAAAGCGGCATGGCTTTATCAGGTTGCTTCAGGTCATTATCATATAAAATTGCCAATTGATAGAGCGCATCATCGGCACGGATTTCTTCTTTGAACTTCTCGATAATTGTGTTGTACATGACGATCACACTATCAGTCTGCCGAAGCTTTTTGTAAATCTGTGCTTTTGTATATAGAACATCATCTTCAAGTGTGTGCTCCGGAAATATGATCGGTATTGAATCGAGTTTCTTGATAGCCTGGTCATATTTGTTTTGGAAAACGAGCAAATCTGCTGTAGCATACATTTGCATGGTTTGTTCTGTCGTATCTAGTCCAAGGTTGTCAAGGATAAATACGGCCATATCTATAGCATCATTAGAAATAAGCTTGGATGTAGCGGTCTTTAGAATTTTGAATTGCTCCTGAGACCATTCAAAATCTCCCGTATAATAAGATAACTTAGCATTGCGATAACGCGCTTGTTCTCCTAGCACTCCTTCTTTATAATCCTTGTCTACCTGACTAAAAAGCAAGCTTGCTTCCCATCTATCACCAGCCATTAAATAGTAATCTCCAAGTGCCAATTTAGCTTGAGAAACGGCGTCAGCTTGCAATCCTCCGAAAGTTCTCATCTCTTCTAAGACCATAATTGCTGTATCCAGTTCATTGACGTACAATGCTTCAAAGTCTGCATATTCTTGCATCACAGGTGCCGTTTGCGTATTTCGCCCGAGATCATCAAAAAAGGATTTATATTCATTTTTGAGCGACTGAAGATCTTCTTTGGTGTAATTATAGTTCTCTACAACTTTTGCTTTTTTGGCATTTAAAATGGCACGCTTTGAATCAATAAAATAGGTAGAATTGCGCCCGTGATTAGTGATAATGTACTCATAAGCATCAATTGCAGTATCATAGTCCTTGGCTTTGATCGCTACATCTGCCATAGCATAAACGCGAGCGCCGTTCCCTTCAAACTGTCGATCGATGGACTTGGCTTGACGCAAAGCTTTGCTATATTCTTTCTTTTGGGTAAAAGTCCACTGTAATAATTCGCCGAAAACAGGCGTTGCTATGCCATCTTGAATTTTAGCGTATAGTTGTTTTTGCAGCTCAGGGAACTCAGTTTCAGGTAAAAATCTCGATAAACTAGTCTGGGTATTTAGGGAGTTGGCTTCGTTTACTGACGTGATTAAATAATACTTAATCATGTTTGGGTAATCGTTTTGTCGACGATATAGATCTGCTAGATGATAGGCATAGAGATCTTTGACATTGGCTTCTTTCTCGCCTTTTTCATAGGTTTTGATGGCAAGGTCATACTTAGCAAGCGTTGTAAAACTAGAACCTAGATTTGAAATAACCGAAGGATCATTGCCTAGATTATTGATAGCCTTATTATACTGATCATTGGCTTTATCAACAAATCCTTGACGTTCATAAAGATTACCAAGGGTTACGTAAAGATTGACGTCGTTTGGCGTCTTTTTAAGTTCACCATTGATGACGCTAGACGCTTGGGCATAATCTCTCAAGTCTATAAGACACTGGATATATAGGTTAAAATAGCTCTTATTTCCTGGCGTTTTTTTGTACAATTCTTCATAGAGGGTAGCTGCCTTTTCGTATTCTCCCGCATTGTAATATTCGTTGGCCAATAGATGCTTTTGCTGTCCGAAACCAGCAACGCAAAATACTAAAACCATTAAAAAGGCAAAAACGAACTGTGATACTTTTTTTGTCATAATCAATTGAAAGCTGGATCTAATAAGTATTCATAACAACGCCATTACCAATTTAGTTACAAGAACGGCTGATCATGTAATTGTTTAATCGTGTAATTGTTTAATCGAATCAAAACTACTTATGATCGCATCTCCCACTCGCTGACGAATTTTGAGTGAATTGATCAACCCATTGTCCCGAGTCGGATAGACCCGATTTGACAAAAATACATAAACAAGATTATGTTTTGGGTCAACCCAAGTATATGTACCTGTAAAACCCGAATGTCCATAACTTTCGTCTGATGCAAGTGAAGGTCCGTTCGTAATTGCTGGATCGAAATCCTTTTTGTCAAAACCAATACCCCTTCTATTTCGCTCGATAGGAAACTGATATTTGGTAAACGAATTGACCACTTCCGGTTTGATAAATTGATTACCAGCATAATTACCATTTTTGAGATACATGTACATCAAAGTATGAAGATCATTTGCATTGCCAAATAGCCCTGCGTGCCCCGAAACGCCCTCCATAAGTGCGGCACCTTCGTCATGAACTCTTGTATGGATTAAACCCTGCCGAAACAATGAATCTATCTCTGTCGGAGCAATGTTTTTTCGACTTGATTGTGGATTGAAGGTAAGTGAAGTTGCACCTAGTTTGTTATATGTTTCTTTTAGATAAACTTCCATCGTTTGGCCAGTGATGCGCTGTATAATCTCTGGATAAAAGTAGTAATGCAAATCACTATAGACGTATGTATGTGCCGAAGTATCCGCAAGTGGAGAATCCAAAATCATTTTCTTAACTCGCTCAGGATAGTCGCGATGCGCATATACATCGGGCGAAATCTCTATGGTGAAAATGTCAGATTTTTGTCCCGAAAACGTATTAGATTTCCACGTCAATGTAGATCTTGATAAAATATGATTCCATAATGCAGGATGGGCCTTGACTATGGCTTGGTGGTCAACTTCTTTTTTTGACTTACGTCCAAAAAGTCTCGCAAAAAATGATGGTCTTTTGATAATGTAAACCATGGAATCGATCGGAATACTTCCTTTTGCAACTGCTTTATTTATGGTGGACATCGTATCAATCGCATGTCGCCAGAATGGAATCCAAGCTTGCAATCCAGCACGATGGGTCAGCATATCTTTCAACTTTAGATTTGCTTTATTGGTGCCTTTTGCAGATGGGACATAATCAGCGAGCGTTTTGTTGATGTCTATTTTGCCTTCGCTAGTTAATTGCATTATGGCAAGAGTCGATGCGGCGATTTTGGTAATAGAAGCAAGGTCATAATTAGAATACTGATTTACCTTTCCTACTGACCCCGCTGACCGCTCAGCATTATTTGCAACAGAAGTTGGTGCATCAAAATTATCCATCGCATCGTCTATTTTGGTCCATGATGTACCTGTCTTTTGACCCTCATTAATGGCTGTGTAAGTTAGGTAGCCATAAGATCTCTGTTCGATGACGACACCATCTTTGGACACTTGCAAAACACATCCAGGATATGCCCGCTGCTCAAGACCTTCGTTGATGACCGCATCGATATTTTTCCTTAAGGTGAGCCTATCAATACCGACTATCTCTGGTGGTCCGAAACGCAGCCGTCGCAGAGAATTGACCTTGATTGAATATTCAGACTTAAAATCACTATTGATCGTCATCGGGAGAGTGCCTTCAATATCCTCAGCACCAAAAATAGCTTGTCCGACGGCAGACTCCATATGTTTAGATTTTTGGTAGGCCATGACCAAGGTATGGCACTGGCCAAACTCGCTGATATTTTGCATAATAAAAGGACTAGCCATAACGGCCACGATCGCATTGGGCAAAGAAACGAGACGTTTGATATGTGCAGTGTTATCGTCTGTGAGTCCATATTTACGGCTGGGTCTGATATCATTAAATTGGATACCGACGATAACCTGATCATAATTACCTGCTTTGGCCAAAATCGAATCGACCACATCTGCTTTCGCCAAAGCAGGGATTTTATAAACATCCACTTCAACATAATTGCTAACCATACGAACAAACTCATTATCGTTATCGCCCTCAAGGGAGATGACAGCATATTTTTTATCTAGGTTTTGGATCGGCAAGATATCTTTATCATTCTTGAGGCAAGTGATAATTTTGCTCGCTAATTTATAATTGATGATGTCTGATTTTATGGTATTCAGGTCATCGATCAAATCATCCATTTCGATTGGTTTGTATTTATCTAACCCAACCCAAGACTTTGCTTTGAGTACTTTTTTGACTTTGGCATCGATAACTGATTGTGGGATTCGACCGTCTGCTATTGCTTTTTTGATCTCAGATACAGCAATTGGCACATCCATAAAAGTCTCTATGATATCATTGCCAGCCTGCAAAGCACGAACGAAAGCTTCTCCTTTTGGAAAATTTTTGACAGCACCTTCCATTTCCATCGCATCAGTAAAGACGAGACCTTTAAAGGCAAGTTCTTTTTGGAGCAAATCCGTGATGATCGCGCTCGAAAAAGTCGATGCAAGATTGGCCTGAGGTTCAAGCGCTGGAATATTAAGGTGCGCCGTCATAATACCGCTCACTCCATTATTGATCAACATCTTGAACGGATACAGTTCTATCTCATCGAGTCTATCACGATCGTGGGCGATGACTGGCAAATCTTTGTGCGAGTCAACATTGGTATCGCCGTGACCCGGAAAATGTTTAGCGGTACATAACAAGCGTTCACTCTGCATACCTTGCATAAAAACATTGGCTTTTGCAGCTACCTTATATTTATCGGCACCATAAGATCTAAAATTGATCACAGGATTGAGTGGATTGATATTGACATCTACCACAGGTGCGTAGTTGACATGCACGCCAATGCGCTTACATTGACGAGCGATTTCTTTTCCCATTGACATTATAACGTCGTCCTGACCCGAGATGGCACCGATAGACATGGCATAAGGAAATCTATCTGTACTGTCGAGTCTCATGCTCAATCCCCACTCAAGATCTTGACCGATCAGTAAGGGAACTTTTGAGATGGCTTGTAGTCGATTTGTCAATTCGGCTT
>JANMMV010000279.1:0-2778 GCA_031373565.1 Saprospiraceae bacterium | reverse complement strand
CTACCAAGATAGAGGCATCGTGCTCGAATATATGCACAATCAAAAATTAGCCTATTCCTATTTGAGTAATTGGAGTGGTCTCGAAGATCTTCCTGAGCATTATTTATGGGTTTGCTACGAGGTAAAACAATCAAATGAAGGCACGGAAGTAACTATTTCGCAGTCAAATTATGACGAAGAACGAGCTAAGCATTCCAATGAAAATTGGGCCGGGATCATAGGCGAAATGAAAAAAATTATAACATCATAATATGTGGGATTTTACATGAAAGAACATCGAAATTTTACCAAAACCTTAAAATAAAAAGAGCCCATACATCATTAGATATATGGGCTCTTCAATATTTCGATTATACGATTTTGCTTACATTCCTAACACCTTCGCCATCGTAATGCCGATATCAGCAGGAGAATGCACAACGTGAATACCACACTCTGCCATGATCTTCATCTTCGCTTCTGCTGTATCATCATGTCCACCTACGATAGCGCCTGCATGTCCCATTGTACGACCTTTGGGCGCTGTTTGACCAGCGATAAAGCCGACTACTGGTTTCTTATTACCTGTTTCTAGGATATATCTTGCTGCTTGCGCTTCATAATTACCACCTATTTCTCCGATCATTACGATACCATCTGTTTCAGGATCTTCCATCAGCATTCTGACCGCTTCTTTGGTAGGTGTGCCTATGATCGGATCACCACCGATACCGATAGCTGTAGAAATCCCCATACCGGCTTTGACAATTTGATCTGCAGCTTCGTAGGTAAGGGTTCCTGATTTAGAAACGACACCGATACGACCTTTTTTGAATACAAAACCTGGCATAATGCCTACTTTCGCTTCTTCAGGAGTTATAACGCCTGGGCAGTTGGGTCCGATCAGGATACAATCGTAGTTTTCGATATATGCTTTTGTCTTAACCATGTCTTGTACCGGAATACCTTCCGTGATACAGATGATCACTTTGATACCCGCTTCGGCAGCCTCCATGATCGCATCAGCCGCAAATCCTGGTGGTACAAAGATAATAGTCGTATTTGCGCCTGCCCTAACAACCGCATCTTTTACCGAATTGAATACTGGCAATCCTAGGTGTTCTGTTCCGCCTTTGCCTGGTGTCACGCCACCGATGACATTGGTACCATATTCTATCATCTGCTCAGCATGGAAGGTACCTTCTTTGCCTGTAAAACCTTGAACGATAATTCTAGAATCTTTATTTACTAATACACTCATATTGGTTATTTCTTCTGTTTGTTTGTTTCTATCAAAATAATCTCTTCATCAGGTTTGTGCATAAGATGTTTCTCACGCGCAAATTTCTCCTTATCATTGTCGAGATCGTGCTTATCCTTTATTGCTTGTGCTATCTGATCGTTGTAGGTCGTTTTTTCAACTTCCATCTTATTGATCACCCCTTGCAGGCGAAGGTAGGAAAAAATATTGTGCTGATCAAAGAATGTCATCCATACGATAAACAATGTAGTGACAACACTAAACTTGTTGATCCATCGAGACGGTACACCTATCATCGTTGCGATATCCTCTTTTTGTTTTTTATTATTTTCCATACAATTTTCTTTTTCTAATTTCTAATTGCAAATTTGGTCAATGAGCGAAGTGTTGAAGTGCTAAAATCGAACTTCCTCCTTCTAATTTTGATTAAGAGAGAAGCGTTCTACCAGGATAATACGCTGAATCTCCTAGTTCTTCTTCTATACGCAACAATTGGTTGTATTTAGCGATACGGTCACTACGAGATGCCGAACCTGTTTTGATTTGACCACAGTTGAGTGCTACCGCCAAATCTGCGATAGTTGTATCTTCAGTCTCTCCAGAACGGTGGCTCATCACAGAGGTAAAACCATTGCGAGTAGCCAAATTTACCGCATCGATGGTCTCCGTGAGGGATCCGATTTGGTTCACTTTGACTAGTATCGAATTGGCCGCTTCGGTTTCTATTCCTTTGCGAAGACGCTCAGTATTGGTAACAAATAAATCATCACCTACTATTTGAATGCGATTGCCTAATGACTTAGTCATCGCTGTCCATGTATCCCAATCATCTTCATGCAATCCATCTTCTATAGAGAAAATAGGATATTTATCAACCCAACTTTTCCAATAGTCAACCATCTCGCCAGAACCTAGTTTCTTACCACCTGACTTGTGGAAATGATATACTTTTTCTTTTTCATCATAAAACTCTGAAGCAGCAGCATCCATGGCGATCATGATATCGATACCAGGCTTGTAACCTGCTTTTTCGATGGCCATAAGAACCATCTCGATAGCTTCTTCGTTTGATTTAATATTAGGCGCAAATCCACCTTCATCACCGACATTGGTTGAGTACCCTTTTGATTTCAATACCGTTTTAAGATGATGAAATATCTCCACACCCATACGTAAACCTTCAGAAAACATATCGGCACCCACTGGCATGATCATAAATTCTTGAAAGTCGATACTGTTATCGGCGTGTGATCCACCATTAAGGATATTCATCATAGGTACAGGCATGATGTGCGCATTGACACCACCGATATATCGGTAAAGCGATTGTCCTGACTCCTCCGCTGCTGCTTTGGCCACAGCCATCGAAACGCCTAGGATAGCATTCGCTCCAAGGTTTGATTTATTAGGGGTATTATCAAGCTCTAGCATGATATCGTCAATATAACGCTGCTCATATACATCTTCGCCGATGAGCGCTTCACGTATTTTATCGTCTATATTGTTGCATGCATTAAGTACTCCTCTGCCCAAGTACC
>JANMMV010000273.1:0-11993 GCA_031373565.1 Saprospiraceae bacterium | reverse complement strand
GTGGACTGCATCCGTAATCAATCGATGGTGCGCGATTTCTTCTTCATTGGTTAATTTTGCTGCACCGCCGGCGACACAACCTTCTTCATTTGGGGCGATGCCGCCGGTGACAATTAGTCCCACTCCACCACGAGCTCGCTCAGCAAAGTAAACGGCTGCTCGCTCAAAACCCCCAGGCATTTCTTCCAGATTGGTATGCATCGAGCCCATCAGCACTCGATTTTTGAGCGTTGTCCAGCCAAGATCTAAGGGTGATAATAGATGTGGGTACATAGTAAATTGTTGATGCATCAAAGATAGTAGATTTTAAAGATTTCGGGATTGTAAAATATTTCTACTCAGCAGGTGAGCTAGTTATTTTTTCTTTGACAAGTTATGGCAAGGATTATCAGACGTATGAATCAACTGGGCAAGTTTTTATTAGTAATTATTTTTTCTTTATTTGTTGATTTACAGACGATAATAAATTAACTAAAATTTATGTCTAAGTTTGTTAATTATTTCTTAAATTATCTATACTTTTATTTTAACTACGACGTTATACTGATATGAACTAAAATAATTGCAATTATTAAACTACATCGTCTTTGATAACACTACACTATACGCACTACTTAATTCGGAGTATAAGAATACATTTGATCGTCTGCGCTCTATTAGTAGGCGTTTTATCTTTTGTATCAAGTTAAATTTTGTGATTGACTAGCCTCCTTAGAAATGTAATATCTGGAATTTTTTACTAAAATAATATCGTTTTTTACTAAAAAAAAACAAAATGAAACTTGTCATATTTTTCTTTCTCTTTGCTTTATCTCCGATAATTATCTTTGGGCAAGATGCAAAGCTGTCAGGCGGCATTGAGATGGGTCTTATCAAAAACTGGTCAACAAAACCTATCGACGAAGTGGGTATTTTTATCAATAGCCAAGACTACTCATATCAAACACGCGAGAATTTTCAAAAGATCTTTGTTGCTTATGAGAAACAGCTCGGTGTTAGAGTTGACTTCACTAAGGCAATATATTCAGATCTGATTTGTGCACAAGGAAACGTTGTGTTTGATGCTAAGATTAAAGATTGTTCTGGTACTGACTGGAATGCCTATCAAGTAAATACTAATGTTTACAGAAAATTCTATTTTTTAAAGCAACGAATGTATCTTAGTCCTAGTGTAGGGGCTGGCTTTATGTGGTATGGCGGTGATTCATATTCATTAGGTAATGCTGGGTATGGATCACTAGGAGGAAGCTTGTTCCGCTATTATTTTGAAGACAAGTCGGACCATTTAAAAAACAAAAATGTAATACTCAATAGCGGCATGGCACTTGGCTACAAGATAAATCCAAAACTCAACCTAACTCTATTTTACAACTTTCAGCAAGGTATCCAAGAGATGTATCAGATCGATGTCATCGCATGGAAGCCTGATGACTATGAGATATATGACCGACCCACCGACCCAACTAAGCTAATGAAGGTCCAAGTAGACTCGCGAGGTAGCAACTCGCACTTTGGCCTCGGGCTCGAATACAGTTTAAAATCTTATCCTTTAAAAAGTAGCATAAAATGAAAAGATACTTATTGATAGCCGTAATGTCAGTTTTGTTTCATTGCGAGTCATTTAGTCAGCTATACTTAGGACTTGGGAGAAATCAAACATTTTCATATCGCTTCAATGATCAGGATGTTAATTTTTCGTTAGTAAATCCTGAAGATCGTCCTTTGACAAAATCCTATATCGAAAATCGTCACTATAATTTCTGGACACCATATATCGGTTATAGAAAAGTAGATAAAAAGAACTATCATGACATGCGTATTTCTTTCACTGGCTCGGGTGCTAAGAGTCTACTTGATAAGCAGGATTTTGAATATGATGCTATTGTCAACGAATTAGCAGCATTCAATGTAGTAAGGCTTGGTCCTTCTAGATATTGCGAGTTTGGTGCAATTAACGGGTTAATTGCTGGTAGATATGGTTACGGAAGGCAATTATCTAAATTTTTTTCACTGAATGGTTTCGGTCAAGTAGAATATACATACCGAAAAAAAATATCAATAAATTGGTATGATGCTAAAGATGACCATACATTATTTTTTAAGCGCACATATGAAACTGATTTTTTCTCAAAAAGCGACGAGAATTCTGTCTGGGCTAAGTCGTCTGACATCAATGCCAGCCTTGGGCTTAATGGTGGGATACATTTTGGCAAATATTTTGCACTTAATCTTGAGATTGCGCAAAATATACTACCATCTGTACGCAAGGGAGGCCGACCTAATAATGATAAAATAGTTTACTGGGAGAGTAATGCTTATTTCACATCAATGCAAGTAAGCTTACTGACTTACTTTTCTAAAGAATAGGAATCTTATTTCTTTTGAGTTATAGTGTATTTTGTCCATCAAAATGATTACATTTCTACTCACTAGGAGTGATTTTTTCAATATCTTCCTCAATAGACCGAAGCTTGGTTTTGCAATATTCCGATAGTTCCGTGGCTCTTTTGAGAAGTGTCGATAGTTCGTCCAGGCTCGTCTCTTCGTTCTGTAGTGCTGCAAGGATCTGAGTGAGTTCCGCATAAGCGGCATCGTAAGTCATATTTTTCTTGCTCATAAGTCAGTTGTAATGGTTTGGTCAAAAAATTCAATCGTAGTCGTTTTCTTTTTATTGTATTTCTTACCTCTAGTAATGATGATATCCTCTTGTCGGATAATGGCGTAGCCGCGTTTAAGGACAAGCTTTGGATCTAGCAAGGCGATGTGTTTTGAAGCAAAATCAAGTGCATCTTTTGCTTTAGAAATCCTGTTGCGCGTATGTATCATCGTTGTCTCGATACCTTGATCTATCATACTATATTGTTCTCTGATGATGTCAGCCGGTAGGATCTGGAGCAATTGGATAGATTGATTAAGCGTTAGTTCTGCATGACGTACGATCTGTTTTGCCGTCTGGCCTATCCAATACACGGCATCTAAGACTTTGGCTTCAAAAGCATAATTGTGTTCGATGATATAATCTGCCACTGCTGTCGGGGTCTTGCAGGATTCGAAGGCACAGATATCCGCAATCGTAGAGTCGATATCATGGCCGATACCTGTGATAACGGGGATCTTTGATTTACCTATTTTAGCACCGATATTATAATGATCAAATGCCCCTAGATCTAATTTCGATCCACCGCCACGTATGACTAGTATGCAATCGTAATCCTTGGAACGATCTTCGATTTGCATGAAAGCCTTGATAAAATCTCTCTCCGTATTAGCTCCTTGCAGCGCAATCTGATACAAATCCATATCAAAAGTGTAGCCATAACTATTCTCCAAGATGTGATTGCGAAAATCTATAAATCCTGCTGCTGTCTCTGACGAAATGATCGCGATATGCTTGACTACGCTAGGCAGACGCGTCTCTTTATTGCGGTCGATCAACCCATCATCAGTTAGTTTTTGGATGATCTTCTGTCGTTTCATCTCCATTTGTCCGATCGTAAATGACGGATCCAAGTCTTCGACGACGAGTTTTAGTCCATAGCGTTCATTAAATTCAACAGTGACTTTCAGTAAGACATGACTACCTTCTTTCAAGATGGAAGGGAGTAAATCACCTAGTTTGTTTTTGAGAAAAAGATAGGATTTATACCAAACACTAGCGCTTACTTGAGCAGTGATTTCTCCCGTTTTTTCATCTTGGTAGATCAAATCTAAGTATACATTGCCCCTTACTTCCTTGACTTGAGAGATTTCACAATTGACCCATATCGGTTCATTAAAATTGAGGGCGATGACTCTCCTTATGTATTCATTGAGTTCAAATAGAGAGTAAGATGCTGGCATACGCTACTGAAGTGCTTTGTTGATGCTCAAAGATAAGATAAAATTAGATACTTGGATGTAGTATACATTTGATCATAATGTTAGTATATTTGTTTAAGATTATTGTAAACCAGTCCTATAATCGGTCTAAAATTCATGAAGTATCTCAAGTATTTTCTCATAACAGTAGCGGTATTAGGAATAGCAGTGTACGTACTTTTAAAAGTGTATAATGTCAATCCACCCAATCTATTTTCAAATCCACATAAAGGTTCTCTGCCCCTTGATAAACTCAAGCTACCTCCCGGATTTGCAATAGATATCTTTGCCGAGAATGTTAAGAATGCAAGATCTATGTCTCTGTCTCCATCGGGGACCCTATTCGTAAGTACAAGATCAGCGGGCAATGTTTATGCGCTGCAAGATACCGATGGCGATAATCGTGTGGACAAACAGTACACGATTCTATCGGAGGGCAATATGCCCAATGGAGTAGCTTTTAAAGATGGACATCTGTATGTAGCTGAGGTCAATCGTATTTTGAAATTTGAAAACATAGAATCAAAACTTACCAATCCAGGTAAACCGATCGTTGTCTATGATCAATATCCTACAGAAACGCATCATGGATGGAAATATATTGCTTTTGGTCCTGATGGAAAGCTCTATGTTCCTGTAGGCGCACCGTGCAATATTTGTGAGTCCAAAGATTCAATCTATGCATCTATAACGCGGATAAATCCGGATGGTACAGGTCGTGAGATAGTACACAGCGGGATCAGAAACACGGTGGGATTTACTTGGCATCCTACTAGTGGAGAAATGTGGTTTACTGATAATGGAAGAGATATGATGGGCGATGACGTACCTGAATGCGAGCTCAATCATGCTACCGCACCCCACCAACATTTTGGGTATCCTTACTGTCATCAAGGTGACGTTGCAGATCCTGAATTTGGCAAAAAAAGAAATTGTAGTGAGTTTGTACCACCTGTCGCCAAGCTTGGACCACATGCAGCACCGTTGGGGTTGTCTTTTTATACAGGAAGTCAATTTCCGGCTCAATATAAAAACCAATTATTGATCACAAGACATGGTTCTTGGAATAGGACGAAGAAGTCGGGGTATGACGTCATGTTAGCAAACATGGATGATAAAGGGATGGTCTCAAGTGTGACTTCATTTATCACAGGTTGGCTTGATGAAGCCAAAGATGATGTGTGGGGAAGACCAGTAGATATTGAGATGATGCCGGACGGCTCAGTGCTGATTTCGGATGATTTTGCGGATGTGATTTATCGGGTTTATTACAAAGGGTAATCATGAAAAAAGAAACTAGAGAGGATAGCTTTATCCGACAACCGTATTATGATGGTGGCGACAAGGCTATGATAGATTACATAGTTAAAAATCTAAAATATCCTACCGCATCTCTTGCTAATCAAGTAGAAGGAGATGTACATATTCGATATGATATCGACAATAAAGGTAAAGTCATCGATGTTAAGATCATATCAGGGCTAGATCAGTATTGCAATGAAGAAGCCATTAGGGTCATCAAGCTTTTGCAATTTGTCGTTCCTAAAAATCCACGAAAAATGCGGATTACCTTCCACAAGAAGATTAGAATCCATTTCAGTCCTAAACCAGTTGCTGAGCCTGTAACGGACATCGAGCATATCGAGCCAGAACAATCGGTACATGCTAACAATATGGTCATTCAATACAATATTGTGGCCACTCTACCGGCTACAAAAGTTATTAAACCAGCAGTACCCGCGACAAACCCAACAACATACCAATATACAATCAAGATGTCATAAACCTAGTCGCCAATACCAAGAATGTTAGATAATTAGAAATATTTTAAGAATGTTATCTTTGCGCCCCAATCAAGTTTTAGACTTTAATGAGCAATAAGAATAAACTAGGCAAATTTGCTGACACGAAGGTTTACCCTAATGTATACCAAAATCATGACCCAAAACATCCTTCGCTTGAATGTTTAGATCGATCCAATATCGAAATGCGGGGCAAATGGTGTAGCGATCATTTTCAAAATAGTAATCCACTGGTTCTAGAACTAGCTTGTGGCCGAGGCGAATATGCAGTAGCTTTGGCAAGAGCATATCCTGATAAAAATTTCCTAGGTGTAGACGTCAAGGGCGCTCGAATATGGGAAGGTGCCACGATAGCGCTCAAGGAAGAACTTAATAATGCGGCTTTCTTGCGCACGAGAATAGAACAACTACAACTTTTTGTCGGTATGGAGGAAGTGGACGAAATTTGGATCACTTTTCCAGACCCTTTCCTACGTGATAGTAAAGAAAACAAAAGACTTACTTCTGCCCGTTTTCTTGATGTTTACAAGCCATTGATAAAGCCAGGAGCCATTATCCATCTCAAAACTGATGATGTGACACTATATGATTTTACCTTATTGACTTTGATGGAATATCCCGGAGCAGTGATTCATTATCAAAACAATGATATCTATGCAGCTCCGTTACCATATGCAGAATTGGAGTATAAAACGTACTACGAAAAATCTCATCTTGAAAATGGGCGCACGATTAAGTATGTAAGGTTTACTATCAAGTAGGAATCATGTCTAAACATTTAACCCCTATTTTTTGTACATTTATTACATTTTGCCCATTTCGTAAGTAGAACCTATTATGTTAACTATCAGCGAGTATCACCAGTCATTTGAGTCTTATTTATCTAGTCATAGACTGACAAAAGACCCTGTACATCTGTACGAACCAGCGGATTATATATTATCTATAGGAGGCAAAAGACTGAGACCAATCTTCGCACTGATAGGTGCTGATATTTTTGGCGGAAGCCCATACGCACATAATGTAGCGATGGCGGTGGAAGTTTTTCACAATTTTACGTTGCTTCATGACGACATTATGGATGCATCTGATATCCGTCGAGGTGTGCCCACCGTACATAAGAAATACAATGTCAATACAGCCATCTTGACTGGTGATGTTATGATGATCAAAGCGTATCAATACATCTTAGAGATCGATGATCCGGTCATGGTCAAGAGATTGATGGATGTGTTTAATAAAATGGCTATTGAAGTTTGCGAGGGCCAACAATACGATGTAGATTTCGAGACTCGAAGTGATGTGACGATCACAGAATACATTGATATGATCACCTTCAAAACATCTGTTTTGATCGGTGCTGCGATGGAGATGGGCGCAATTTCTGCGGGAGCGAGCGAAGATAATCAGCAACATATATACGAATACGCCAAAAACTTCGGGATAGCCTTCCAGTTGCAAGATGATGTATTAGATACCTTCGGCGATGCAGCCAAAGTCGGCAAAAAAATAGGCGGCGACATTGTCCAAAACAAAAAAACATACCTTTACCTCAAAGCACTTGAGCTCGCTTCACCGGCTCAAAGGCAACAATTAATTGATTTATACCAAGATAAAAATGCTGTCGATGCAGGTGAGAAAATCAACATTGTCAAAACTATTTTTAATAGTGTTGTCGTCAATGAATATGCAAATCAGGTCATTGATGCTTACAGAGACTTAGCTTTGTCGCATCTCCAAGCTTGCAACATCGGGTCGTCTGACAAGGAAGCGCTTACACAATTTGTTCATGATTGGATTTACAGAACGCACTGACCGTAGGATTTTACATATTTTGGGTTTTAGTCAATATCTCATAAATAAGTGGTAAACCCTAGTCAGATTAATGAGCAAATGATCTATATTTGTTTATTATTTTGAGATCATCTCTTATTTAGATACAATTGACACTATTTATGCTTCGATTATTCACGCTCATTTCGGTTGTTATGGCACTTTCGTGTTCTACATCTAAGAAATCTTCATTTGACCCAGCATCGACTGACAATGACTTCATTCAATTCGGCGGCGGCGGCGGATTCACAGGAAAGGTCAATGCCTATTACTTAACGAAGCAGGGTAAAATGTACATGGTCAAAGAAGATACATATGTAAAAATAGCATCTATTCCTACTTCAATGACTGAGCAGGTGTTTAAAAACTTTACTAATTTAGGCTTAGATAGGATCATACTCAATGACCCAGGCAATAAGTACAACTTTATAGAGCGCAAAGAAAGAAATGAGTCTAAAATGATAAAGTGGGGTAACAAACCACTCGATGACAAAAGTATTCAGACTTATTATAATATTCTGATGAAACTCGTCAAAGATGCACTTCCCAAAACAGAAAATAATAAATAGAAATTGTTTTACAAAACTGATATACACTTTTAAAATTATATTCATGAAAAACGTTGTTTTACTCCTGCTTTTATCCTTTAGTGTGTCTTACGGACAGGTTAAAAAAATCGAATTTGATCCTAATGCAAAAATTGACTACAGTGCCATTAAGGTCAATGTCAACACAATCAAATCACCTACAAAAGACCTTCAATTAACCTACAAATCCATCGGCATTAAAGGCATACAAATAGGTCATGCCAATGGTCAAGGATTACCTGCTTATTTTTCAGGCCAGCTACCTACAAATTTAGCCAGTAAGGGTCTACAAAGCGCTGAATATGCCAAATTGTATCTTCAAACAATCGCTCCAGCTATGAAAATAGACGCGATACATATGAAATGGGAGCTCGGTCAGCAGCAGAAAGATCAACTGGGCATGGAGCATATCCGCTTTGCGCAATCATACAAGGGAGTACCTATCTACGGAGCAGAAGTGATTTGCCACGGTAAGGAAGGAATGATAGATTTTGTCAATGGCAATTACTATGCAGCATTTGATCTTGCAAGCGTTACGCCGTCTATTGATCAAGACCAAGCGATGCAGGCATGCGTATCTGATAGAGGTCAAAGCATCCAATATAAGCACTTTATGGGACCATTGGCGGACTTGATGAAAGAGACCAAACAGTTGGTTATCTATCCACACGACGGTGCATTTTCTCTTGCGTATCATATCAGTAGCTATCGCAATCTAGCTGAGAGATGGGAATATTTTATCGATGCTCAGACTGGTGCTATTTTGAATAAGTTTGAGAGTCTATGCAAATTTCACAACCACACATCATCGTCTGATATTTGTGACACACCAGTCGAAAACGGAACATCTGAAAATGAACTCCCTCCACTAGATGGTAAGGCTACAGCCAATGCACTAGACCTTTTTGATGTAAATCGTACAATCAACACTTATCAAGTAGGGACCCAATTTTATATGATAGACGGATCAAGAGACATTTTTGCTTCACAGCCATCACAGCTTCCTGACGATCCTGAAGGCGTAATCTGGACGATAGATGCGTTCAATACATCACCTGAACGCAATGATTTCAAATACGATAATGTCAAATCAGGCAACAATGTTTGGTCCAACAAAACGGGTGTTTCAGCACACTATAATGGTGGTAAAGCATTTGAGTACTTTCAAAAAACGCATGCGCGCAAATCAATTAATGGAATAGGTGGAAATATTGTCTCCCTTATAAATGTAACTGACGAAGACGACAAATCCATGGGTAATGCCTTTTGGAATGGTGCTGCTATGTTTTATGGCAATGGCGATAACGCGTTCAAACCATTGGCACGTGGTCTAGATGTCGCAGGTCACGAAATGACACATGGTGTCGTCCAAAGCACCGCAAACCTAGAATACGAAGGTGAGTCAGGTGCACTCAACGAATCATTTGCTGATGTTTTTGGTGCTATGATAGATAGAGATGACTGGCGTGTAGGCGAAGATGTTGTCTTAACTTCAGCATTCCCTTCAGGTGCCTTGAGAAGTCTTGAAGATCCTCATAATGGTCAAACAACTAACAACTTCAACAAAGGATGGCAGCCACGAACCTTTAATGAAAGATATACTGGTAATGAAGATAACGGTGGTGTTCACCTCAATAGCGGTATCCCTAACTGGGCTTTCTTCAAATTTGCAACAGCCGTCGGCAAAGACAAAGCTGAAAAAGTTTACTACCGTGCGTTATCAAATTACTTAACAAAGTCATCCAAATTTGTAGATTGTAGAGTAGCAGTAGTCAAAGCAACAACTGATTTATACGGAGCGACTGAGATCGCCGCTGCCCGCAAGGCTTTTGACGAAGTAGGTATATTGGGCGATTCGGGCGGAAGCTACGAAAACAATGCTAATGATAACCCTGGCGCAGACTTCGTGTTAGTGACCGATGTGTCAAACAATGGTTTGTATATCTTAGATGCCGCTGGCGCCAATCTGGGTAAAATTTCAAATTCGGGTGTCTTGAGTAAGCCATCTGTTTCTGATGATGGAGCCAATATCGTCTTCATAGGCAAAGACAAAAAGATGCATTATATAGCTATAGATTGGTCAGCTAATCCCGTAACACCAGAGGAAGATATCATTGAAGAAAATCCGATCTGGCGCAATGTGATTATCTCGAAAGATGGAAATCGAATTGGGGCCTTGACCGATGAAGAAAAACCTGAAATCATCGTTTTCGATGTCAGCACTTCTCAAGGATCTTCTAATACATTTGATCTATACAATCCTACGTTTTCGACAGGACAAGAGACAGGAGATGTCAATTATGCTGACGCGATGGAGTTTGACCTATCTGGTGAGTACATCATGTATGATGCTGAAAACGAAATCAATTCAGTGTCTTCTGGTTCAATTAATTACTGGGATATTTCTTTTATCAAGGTGTGGAATAATACCAGCAACTCCTTTTCACTCGGTAAAGTCGAAAAATTGTACGCATCACTACCTGAGGGCGTGAGTGTAGGCAATCCTACTTTCTCAAAAAATAGTCCTTTTATCATCGCATTTGACTATATCAAAGAAGACAATACCGTAGACATCGTCGGCGCTAATATAGAACGTAGCGAAGCAAATGTGATTTTCAAGAATGGAGAATTATTGGGTTACCCTAATTATTCTAGTGATGACAAAAAACTTTCCTTTGATGCAGAAGACAATGGAGGAAATGAAGTAGTAGGCGTTACAAATCTTAAACCATCTAAGATCGAACCTACGGGCAATGCAGCTGTTTTCGTTTCTGATCGCAGATGGGCCGTATGGTTTAGCAATGGCAAGAGAGCTTTGTCGTCAATCGGAGAGCCACATCCGCAGATTGGTGCTATCTCAGTACTCCAAAACCCTACTTCAGACAATATCAATGCGGTAGCACAATTGACACAAGATTTCACAGGTCAGGTATTATTGACAGATTTGATGGGCAAGACCATCTACACGACGGATGTTCAATGGAAAGTAGGCGAGCAATCGATCACTATCCCTGTACAACAATTGCCGGCAGGATTATACAATCTTTCCCTTGTCGGAAATGGTGGTGTAAGTTCTGTTCAAGTTGCAAAAATGTAGTGGTCATTAGGTGTTTAATAAGCGAGTAAAAACGCCTATGAGAGCATCTTTGAAGACGCTAGCATTCAAGCCATAATTGATTGAAGAACAGCGATGTATGCTATTTTTATATCCTAGATATACGCAAGGTTGCGTATATCTATTCGTTGTGGGGCATGGCCTAATGACAATTGAGCAATGGGACAAGAGAGAATCGAAATCAAACTAAGTAAAGGAAAAGGAATACTGACATTTTTTGGTTCAGTTGCGTTTGTGTTGACTTCAATTTGGCTTATTGACTATGCGGACAAACATGAAACGGTTGACATTGGAATTTTAAAGCTAGACCCTGTTACAGTAATTGTGATTGGTTACATTGGACTAATCTTCTTCGGAGTAGCGGGACTCTATATTTTATGCAAGCTGTTCGACAAAAAACCCGGACTGATTATCGACAAAGAAGGATTTTATGATAACTCAAGTGCAGCCGCAGGACATTTGATTAAATGGGACCGAATAAAAGGACTCAGAGTTGAACAGGTTATGTCGACAAAATATATTCTCATTGACATTGAGAACCCTGAAGAGTTCATGAACGGGGTAAATGGAATAAAGAGAAAATTAATGTGGAGTACTTACAAAATGTACGGCACACCGACATCAATATCAAGTTCGACATTGAGTTGCGACTTTGACGAGCTATTTCAAATTATTAATGGACGACTAAATACAAGGACTTAAAATAAAGAGTCGTGCAAGGCCACGACCCCACAACAGTATGTTTCTGCAATGGTGCCGTGACGAGTTGGTTTAAAGTTTTATCTTCGTTCAACGCTT
>JANMMV010000192.1:0-29500 GCA_031373565.1 Saprospiraceae bacterium | reverse complement strand
GCTTCTCTCTATGACCGTCACTCCTGGTATATAATCAAAATATCCATCAGGCTGTGGATCGTTATATCTGTTGAGTTTATCAAGATTTACTAACTGAAGGATTGGTACTTTTCTTAATCCTGGTTCGGGAATAAACTTCTTAATAGATCCATCATCAAAGTCGTCTTCATAATAGATATCAAAAACGAAATCTTTAGGATTTAATGTACTAGATCTAATAGAGTATGCGTTTTTCATCATTAATTCCCATTGCGGCGACTTGACTAGTTTGCCATCTCCATTGGTTATTTTTGGTGATTGATTTGATGATTTAATTAATTTTATAAAGTGCACCTTGGGAGGCTCGATTCTTGCGGTATCTGTTTGATTTGCTGGTTGAAGCGATGACGCAGCAATCATACCTACCTGAAAAAGTGAATCACAAATGGTCGTATAAAAGTAGTTATACGCTACACCCAGTACTTGATTGGGTCTTAGTCTGCTATTGACAGTGATCGTTCCGAGTTTCGGATGGAACGTGTACTCAGCAGGAGAGAGCTTACGTCCTCTGAATACCTCAAAATCGCGCACTCTTTTCATATTGAACTCAGTAGTCATGATTGTCGATATCTTGTCGATATCTTCAATATCCTTCTTATCAATTATTCGTGCATATATATCATTTGCTTGGTTGCGCGGTAGATCAACCCCATTTTCATCTTTGACCGGATTACTGTCGAAAGTCGAGCTACTGGTATTTGACGTAAATTTATCTTTGTTAGGCTCACCCAAATCTGAAATAGCGGCAATCATAGCAGTATTCTCTTGATAGTCAACTCTATCGTCCGATACCCAGACTTCCATCTGTGCTATTTGGTGAGATGTATTGATAAATGGCAAATTAGCAAGCGCCTTTTCGTAGTTATTTCTATTGTAATGAGAGATGAAGAAGTGCTTGTTCTCGTCATACTCAGCAGCGTTTACGGTAAATTCTTCAATAGACTCGCCGTTTTCGATTTTGATATTATTATTTTTTGATCGTTGCTGGGAAGCAATGGCTGTCACTCTCAGACGACCAAACTGCAACTCGGTCTTGAGTCCCATCAGACTTTGTGCGCCTTGGATCAAATTGCCGCGCAATGGAAGGGATACATTGCCTGCTTCAATTTTTTTGATGATGTCGTCCTCTGAAAAAGATTGTGAATCAAACCCCAATTTTATTATTCGATCAAAATCAAAATTGCTCTGTGTATCATAATTAAAGCCAAGGTCAAGCTTCTTTCCGATCTTACCATCTACGTTCATCTTGATAAGCGGTGTCGGGAAATCTGGTCTACTTTGTCTTTGAGCCCTGAGCGGTAGTGAGGGATTATCAAACCTACTGTACAACCATCCAACGCTAAGATCTACCGTGCCTTGTGGTTGGATATTTACCTCTGTTCCGCCAAACAATCTATCTACAAGCGTATTGCCGAGATCGATTTTATCCATCGGATCTATACGACCTAATCTCGATTTTTTATCAGATTTTATTCCTGCCAATGTGTTGAAATATCGTTTTTCCTGCTCGGCAGCATTGTACGCTAGGTACTCTTCAAAAGTGAGATAAGTAGGTGTTCGTACATATTGACCTCCCACTTTTTCGTAGAGAACATATTGGTTGGTCTTAGGGTCATATTCTACTTTTTGTTCTACTTCCTTTGTCGTAATATCGAAGGGATTATATGTTTTATCAGTAATAAAATCACCCATTCTATCCTTCAGTGGCAACGTATCCACTGACATAATGGTCGATGGAGTTTCGTAAGGATCTGGTAGGTTGCGTGACATGGTTAGTGAACTGGCTATGAGCTGTCCCACGGCTAGAATCATACTAATCTGTAACAGAATGTGTTTAATCTTCATAAAAAAATCTATAAATAATCTTGTTCTTTTTCAATATCGCAAATGACCATTCACGACAATACATCAGAAAATAACGCTTATCTAAGAAAACTTAGTGTGCATTGCGTGAACCTTTTTCTAAAATAATACCTAATTCATGCTTTTCAGCACCATTTTTATCAATTCTTCGACGCTATCCACGTTTGGATTTTTGTCTAGAATGGTTTTTATGTTCTTTTCGACCGCTGGCTTTGGAAATCCTAAGGCTTGGAGTGCAGATAACGCTTCATTTCGAATTGTATTGCTCTGAGGATCAAATAAAATCACTTGATCGCTTCCAGACGACTTTATTACTTTATCTTTAAGATCTAGTATGATTCGCTTGGCAGTCTTAGGCCCAATACCTTTAACCTTGCCTATCGCTACTTCATTTTCAAACATAATAGCTGATCGAACTTCGTCAGCAGTCATATAGGACAGAATGACTCTGGCAGTATTGACTCCTACACCCGATACCGAAATCAATAATATAAATAACTGTCGCTCATCATCATCGAAAAACCCATACAGACTATGCTCGTCTTCCTTTATATTGAGATAAGTAAAGATTTTGACCTTCTCAAGAGATTCTAGCTTGGAATAGGTATTAAGGGAAATGTTGACATGATATCCTACACCCTGACAATCGACATAAATGTATGTAGGTGTCTTATGGGTTATGGCACCGTTGAGATATGCTATCATTTTAAAGAAAATTGATTGAAAATCGCAAAGATAAGACTTACACGCATTAAATTAACGTATTGAGCTATTAAGCTGTACAAGCATGTTTGGTTTTGTTGATACAATTTCCATTTACCAAATTGACTATTTGCTTGCATGTTTCGGTCATTTTTGGTGAATATGGAAACCATGGTGGGCGGTTAGTGTGCTGTCAGTGTGCTGTCAGTGTGCTGTATGTGTGCTGTATGTGTGCTGTATGTGTGCTGTAAGTGTGCTGTAAGTGTGCTATAAGTGTGCTATAAGTGTGCTATAAGTGTGCTATAAGTGTGCTGTATGTGTGCTGTATGTGTGCTTTAAGGGATTAGTCACTATCTGGAGTATCTACGGAGCATCTACGGAGCAACTACGGAGTATCTACGGAGTATCTGCGGAGTATCTGCGGAGTATGTCTCGTCCTAAAATAGCTATACAGGTGAAAAAATTAATCCTAATAAAATTAGACATTTTGTAAAAGTAATCCTACAATAACAAAACGCCTTATTTTTTTTCTAGATGTATAATCCGAGTTTATCATTATCGCAGACAGCCTTCACACGACACATAGTTAGTACACTTAAGCGTCGTTGAAAATTTACTAATGTCCTGATTTTCAATAGGATGTACGATCTTTCTTCCAACTATCTTAATGGCTCAACACGTTAAATTATATTATCATGTGTTCTTATTTGCTTCGGGATTTTTCCCAAGCCCAAGCTGTGCGCATAATATCTTTGGCATCGAACTGTGGCGACCAGCCTAGAACTTGCTGTGCTTTGGCGTTATCGCTGTAAATAGCACCAACATCTCCCGGCCTTCTTGCACCGATTTCATATTGGAGAGATACACCAGACTCCGCTTCAAATGCTTTGATCACTTCTAGCACTGTTAAACCTTGTCCAATACCTAGATTGAATACATCAACTGACGTCGTCTGAGCACCTGAGAGCATCTGAGACAATGCTAGCGTGTGCGCACTAGCCAGATCGCAAACATGAATATAATCTCTAACGCAACTTCCGTCCCGCGTAGGATAATCAGATCCATAAACCATCATTTTAGTGCGCTTACCTATAGCTGTCTCAGTAATGACGGGCACTAAATTTTGGGCGATTTGGGATGGCGCTTCACCAATTTTACCACTTGGGTGTGCTCCCGCTGGATTAAAATATCTCAAAAGTATACCCTTCATCTTTGCATCCTTTAAGGTATCTTCGACAATTTGCTCACCTATCTGTTTGGTACGTCCATACGGCGATGCTGCGGCTTGCAACGGCGTAAACTCAGTTACTGGACTTTCTTTAACATCACCATATACAGTACAACTAGAACTAAATACAAAAGCCTTGGCCCCATACCTTTGACCCAAATCCAACACATTAATAAGCGAATCGATGTTATTTCTAAAATAAATCAAGGGTTTCTCTACCGATTCGCCTACAGATTTTAGTGCTGCAAAATGAATTATCCCTTCAATATCAGGATGCTCGGCCCATATGCGCTCACAAAAAGAAAGGTCACAAAGATCTCCATCAAAATGAACGACCGATCTACCAACAATATCAGCGATACTTTCTAGTACAGAAATGTTAGAATTTACACCATTATCGACTGATACAACATCGTATCCTTTCTGAATTAAGTCTACAATAGTATGACTCCCTATGTAACCTGTGCCACCTGTAACAAGGATCTTTTGCATAATGTTGATTTGATAATAAAGGCTCAAAGATAATCAATTGTAATAAGCTATTTAACCGAAGTGCACGAAACTACAGTAAATGCTGGTTTTGGTTCTTATTCCTTTTTCTAAATTCTAATTTCATTTGATAATGAAAATTTGGAAATAATTCTAAATAAGTTACCTTTGTGGCGCTTTTTGCCTATCGCGGTAGGGGAAAGGCTATTTTTCATTACAATAAAAGGTAAAATTTTAGCATCTATGGCATTAATAGGAAAGATCAGAAAAAATATGTGGTTGGTAATTTTGTTAGTGGCTGCGGCTCTAGCTGGCTTTATTATCCAAGATATGACCAATGGCAATTCAGGTGGTATGTTCTCTAATAGAAACACAGTGGGTAAAATCGCTGGCCAAAAAGTTGATATTATCGATTTCCAACGAACAGAGGGTGCTCTTTATAGTGGTGGTAATGATCCATTTGCAAGCAGAGCCGCTGTTTGGAATCATTACGTAGAAGACGCGATCATAAAAGACATTGCTGATGCTGCAGGTATCGGGGTTGGTCCAGACGAATTGGCAGAACTAGAATTTGGTAACAAATTAAGTCCCATCGTAGAAAGTTTTTATAGAAATCCGCAGACAGGTCAGATCGATAGAGCTCAATTAAATGAGATCAAAAAAGCGATAGACGAAAATACGGTATCTAACCCTGAATTTGCGACACGTTTCAACGAATTGCGTAAGCAAGTCGTAAAACAAGCGAAGCAAACAAAATTAGACAACATGGTCTCTAAAGCATTATACACACCTACATGGTTAGCTGAGGCAACGGATAAGATCAATAATGAGTCTGCTACTTTTGAATTTGTAGGTGTACCATTTACTACTATCCCTGACACCGATGTTAAAGTGACAGACGAAGACTATGCTAAATATATCAAAAAATATGCTGCTCGTTATACAAATAGAGAAGAAGTTCGGAATGTATCGTATGTATCATTTGATATTAACCCGACAATTGAAGATTCAACTAAAATATTAGGTGAAATTACAGCGATCGCAGACAATTTCAAAACGTCAGCGAACGATTCACTTTTTGCAGCTTCAAACAATGGTTTTTACAATAATACTTACAGCAAAAAAGATGAGATCATCGGAAAGTTAAAAGATAATATCGCTAGCTTGAGCTTAGGTACCGTTTATGGGCCTTATCAAGAAAGTGGTAGCTATGTTGTAGCAAAATTGATCGATAAAAAGGTAATGGCTGATTCAGCACAAGCTTCTCACATCTTACGTAATGTATCAAACGGCGACCCAGTGCAATTAGCTGCTGCCAGTAAATACATAGATAGCTTACGCAATTTGATTGAGACTGGAGCTAAATCATTTGCTGATTGTGCAGTAGCTTATAGTCAAGATGGCTCGGCGGCAAAAGGTGGTGATCTTGGTACTTTTGCACCAGGTGCCATGGTAGGTCCTTTTAATGATGCTGTTTTTAACGGTAAGACAGGTAGCTTATATAAAGTAACTACTCAGTTTGGTGTGCATTTGATCAAAGTTGGTAAGCAGATTTACAAAAACAATGATCAAAAGTACAAAGTAGCTTATGTTTCTAAACCGATCTTTGCAAGCGAACAAACAGAGCAGGCTGTGTTAGATAAAGTAATGTCTTTGCTTGAAAAAACAAAGTCCCTTGAAGCACTTAAAAAAGCAGTTACTGGAGATCTAAAATTAGAGGTTGCAGGCGGACTTAAGAGAAATGATCACGTATTGGGTAGTCTAGGAAGTGGTAATGGATCTAATGATATCATCAACTGGGCTTTTAATAGATCTACAAAAATAGGTGATGTATCTCCTGTTGCTCACGCATACAAGGACCAAGGAAAATATGTTAATAGCCGCTACGTAGTTGCAGCATTAAATTCTATAGATCCTGTAGGTCTTGCGACTGTTGAATCAACAAAAGCAAGTATTGACGCGCAAGTTAAAAATGCAAAAAAAGCCGAAATGATTATGGCTCGTTTTACGGGAAGTGATCTAGCTGCAATAGCAACTTCTTTTGGTTTAGTGCCAGAACAAGCGATTAACGTATCTCTCAATAATGCAACAATCAAAGAAGGAGCGCAAGAGCCATTGGTAGTTGCAAAATCACTTGCGTTAAATCCAGGAAGTGTTTCAAAACCTATCGAAGGAAATAATGGTGTTTATATTACAAAATTGATATCCAAAACACCTGCTACAGTTGAGAAAGGATCAATCAACCAAAAAATGATGTCAACACAGATGGCAAGAGGACAAGTTGCTTACAAATTGATGGAGTCGTTGAAAAAGACTGCAAAAATCGATGATAAAAGAGCAGACATATACTCTAGAGGATAATAGTTTTCGATTATAATATAACGAGAGCCGATAAGATTTATATTTTATCGGCTCTTCTGTTTTATGGTGTTGACAACTAGATTTCATCAAGTAAAGTGATCAATTTGTTTTACAACCAAAATTCAAATTTAGAAGTAAAAAAACAATTAACTTTACCATCATATAACAACAAAGCGATAAATGCCGTTATAGATAAACAAAAATCACATGCATCATCATCTTTATTCAATAAAATGCAGCATAAGTACTTTATATTTTTAATACTAGGTGTTTTCCTATCATGTAAAGCCAAGATTGTAGAAACCAAATACGAAAGTGGCAAGATACATGAGAGATATCAAGTCGATGATAAGGCGATGAAAAACGGAAAATATGAAGCTTTTTACGAAAGTGGGCCATTAAGAGAAGTCGCCACGTATAAACATAACATGATCATCAATAAAAAGTCATTCTTCAGGCTAGACGGCACCTTAGAAATAGAAGAAAATTACGATAGCAAAGGTCAATTACAGGGACCATATCTGGTTTATTACCCAAACGGAACATCCTTGCACATAGAGAGAAAGTACGTAGACAACGCAATACAAGGTATGCTGAAAGTGTATTATCCTAATGGCAAAATCAAAGAGGAAATTACAGTGACTGACAATGAAGAAAACGGACCGTTCACTGAATACTATCAAAATGGAGCGGTTCAGTGGAAAGGAACATACCGCAACGGTACCAATGAATATGGTGACCTTTTCCAATACGATTCCCTTGGTAATATGATCAAAAAAATGTTGTGCGACACAATGGCTGTTTGTCGTACGGTTTGGAAACCTGATCCTAAAAATCCTACACCACCCAATCAATGAGAAGAATATTAACTTGTATCGCGATTTATGCCACATCCATAACAAGCCTATCGAGTCAGATAGGTGGTAAGGATTCTTATGAATTTCTAAATCTTCCAGCATCAGCTAGACTTACTGCCCTCGGTGGTCATCTTATCAGTGTGCAAGATGAAGATGTAAGCCTTGCCATTGCTAATCCGACTGCCTTATCGGAAAAGACACATAACCGGATTTCATTTGCGCACAATTTTCATTTTGCCGATATTAATAACGGTAGCGTGTCATTTGGGAGGACATTACCTAAGTTAGGCATCCATTCTCATGTAGCTATACAATATGCTAATTATGGTGACTTCATCGGTGCGGATGCTTTCGGTATTAAAGATGGTTCAAGTTTTTCGGCTCGTGAGATGGCCTTGATTGTCGGTGGTTCAAAAAAAATCATGGATAGATTGACCGTCGGTGCAAATCTCAAGAATATATTCTCAGGATTAGAATCTTATAGTTCCTATGGTGTGGGTGTAGATCTCGGGCTAAATTATGTAAACGATAGTGCTAGATTCTCAGCGACCATGCTTGTCAAAAACATAGGTTACGAAGTCACTACTTATGCAGGGAGCCGACGAGGAATGCCGTTTGATGTGCAAATAGGTTTTAGTAAAAGACTAAAACATCTACCATTTAGGTTCTCGATGATAGCGCACAACCTTCATCGAGGTAACGTCCGGTATGATGATCCTGACCAACGTGACGATGTAGATATTTTTGGGCAACCGATAGCTGTCAACAATTTTAAAAATGCGCTGGACAATGTAGCCCGACATCTTATTTTTAATGGAGAGTTTCTTCTAGGGCGCAGTCAAAATCTAAGGCTTCGGCTCGGCTATAATCATTTGCGCCGTAGAGAGCTGAGCATAAGTAATCTGCGCAGTTTGGCAGGCTTTGGCGCGGGATTTGGTATCAAAATCAGTCATTTCAAACTAGACTATGGCGTGGGATATCATCATCTAGCAGGAGCTACAAACCATATTACGATCAGTACCGATATTGCTAAATTCAGTAAGAAAGTCTAATTACTTAATGATCTTAGCAGCCGTCAATTTAAACATAAGGCGATTGATATCCTTGTCATTGAGACGGAGAACACCTTTCAGTACGACAGGATCGGCGGTATATTTGATCGCCTCACTGGCTTCGACTTCCATGACTGTTTCTGGTCCAGCACCACCACAGAAGAAGCACATGCTATAAGGAAACGCTGAGAAAATGAACTCTTTATGACTCTTATATCCTTCGATAGGAATGATGTAACCTTTGATTGTGACTTCTTTGCCACCTAAAGCTTTGATTGCATCGCCAAATACAGGCTTATCAATCTTGAATCCCATAACCTCATCATATTCTTTCTTGTAAGAAATCTTACCCAAAGTCTTCCAAACATTGTCGGTAACTGTTTGCTGACCGATCAGGAAAGTCGTAGTGAAAAAGAATATTACTATTGCATTTAAAAATTTCATATCTGATTTTGTATCTTAATTATATAAAGAGATTATGGGTAATAAATGTTTTAGTCTTCGATGATCGTAGCGTTCTCAAGTGTGTACAAGAGGCTGCTAGCATCTTTTGGATTTACAAGTAAGGTTCCTGTTACTTTTACCTTGCGTTCGGTTAGTTTTACTTTTATGTTATCCTTCATAAATACTTGCATTGCTGTCTCTGGTCCCGCTTTACCACAAAAGAAACACGTACTCTGGGGAAATTTTGACAACATAAAATGACTTTGGGTCACTTGTCCCGTCAATGGTATGATAAAGCCTTCGATCGTTATAACGGTACCATCCACTTTGTCAATAGCGGCAGATATTTTGGGTATTTTTGTTTCTACAAAGGTATTAGGGTCATAGCTACTTTTAAAAGTCACCAAACCAAGCGTTTGCCACATATCACGCTGCTGCGCTACAACTTCCATCGTAGAGACCCAACAAAATGAAAATAGGATTAAGAATTTTTTACTCAAGATCTGTTGAATGATTTGATTGAAGTATGACTTGCTATATAAACTAACTATCTTGGATTTTCGACGCTATTTTTCTGATAAAGTTTTGTTAATATCAGCAGTAGAAGCGCTTCCAGCTGGAATCATAGCAGCAAAGATACCCAATATCAAGGAAACTCCCAACACATACCAATGTTCTGGCACCCACTTGAAGCCATTGAAACTATATCTAAAACTAGATTTTAAGTAGCCAGCCATGACTTCCATACCAAAATAACAGATAGCCATCCCTACGGCCCATCCTATCAAGGCTAAAAGAAAACCTTCAATCAAGATCAACATAAATACCTTCGTCCTACTCGCGCCCATGACTCTGATTAGCGCTAGTTCGTACTTGCGCTCTTTCATGCTCTTGTAAAGCGATATGAAAATACTTAATCCTGAGACGAGCGCTATTAATATAGCCAAATTACTTAGCATATCAGTACCCACACCGATCATATTGTAAAGTCTATTGATCTCAATGGCTGGTGAAGCCGCTTGCATGTCCGTATTCTCGTTGATATTGCGCCCGAAGTTGAGCGCTTGAAAATTTGTACGGCTTTTATACTGAATCAAAAGCGACGTGATCTCTTGGTCAGGGTGACTCATCAAGTCTTCATTGCTATTATCGTGCGTATGCATAGCCAGTGTATCTGCATGCACATGTGTAGGATCTTCCTCGTCAGCTCCTGCGTGCTCGTGTACCTTCCAGATAGTAGCAGTATTGGTCAAGATTAATTGGTCAAGTACTGAACCGGTACCAGCGATAATACCTTTGACAAGGAATTTTGACTCATCATGCGCTAATGAAACATCTTCTGTAAAACCATGCGAACTCACAAAACTATCACCAATCTTAAGGCCAGTCTCATCAGCGACAGACTTTCCTATAGTCACTTCCATATCTTTGAGCCACAGCGCCCCTTTTTCGATTTTCCCCTCGTACAAACCTAGGATATCATGATTTGTCCCCACGATACGATACGATTTGTAATTATCTCCTAATGAAAGCGGTACTGCTTTTTTGATCAAAGGATGGGTTTTCTTCAGTAATGGAATAGCCTTTTGGATCGGAAGATTGCCTGTAGGATTATCGATATGATACATACTGCACAATATCATCTGTAGTGGACTTCCTTTGGCGCCTATGACGAGGTCGATGCCTGCTAAGTTTTTGTCAAATTTGTCTCTGAGTTGGGCATTAAAAACCAACAAGAAAGAGATCAAACCGACTCCTAGTCCAAATAGAATAACACTCAAAAGCAAATTGAGCGGATTGTTGACTATATTTTTCCAAGCTAATCTAAGCATATTATGTAAGTATTACTTGGTTAGAGATTTGATCTTTGAGTCGTGTATCGTGCGTAACAATAATCAATGCAGAATTAGCTTCACTGGCCTGCTCACGTAAGAGTTTAAGTACTTCTACCGTATTGACATCGTCTAGGGCTGAGGTAGGCTCATCCGCAAGTATCAATTTGGGTTGATTGACTATCGCCCTAGCAATAGCTACTCGTTGTTTTTCGCCTTGTGACAAGGTTCTCATTCTTTTATGCGCTTTGTCACCTATATTGAGTCGGTCGAGTAGTGCCTGAGCCTTTTCATTATTGGATTTATGACCTGCGAGCGTTTGTGCTAGTTTAATATTTTCGATAACGGAGAGCGAATCTACAAAATGATTTTGTTGAAAGATAATACCGATGTTTTTGCCACGAAATTCGTCCAATGGCGTACCGTTGATCAACTTGATATCCGTCTCATCAATCTTGATGCTTCCCTTTTGTATGGTCAGCAGGCCACCCAATAAATGTAATAGTGTCGTCTTACCTACACCAGATGTACCGAGCACAAGTAAAATCTCTTTCGCTCCGCACGTAAAATCTGGAAAAACGATCTCTTGGCCGCCAGCATATGTGTGTGATAGTCCCTTTGTCGTAATCATAAGGTCAAAGGTAAGAAAAAGGGAGGATAATGGGTGTTAAAAAAAGGTTATTTAGGAAGTGGTACAATCACCAATATTCGCTAGGTAGTACGGAAAGTCTTGCTTAGCCCGAATCGCCTATATTTAAAGAAAAGGGGATCGCCCGATGTCGATTATGGCTTGTCAAAGGTATTGTCCTGACTGTACAAGATTGTTATCCTACTTTTCTAAATCTTAGAAAATGTAGCTAGACAACAAACTACATCTTATCAAGTCAAATAGATTCAAATTGTCATATACATACAAGATATAACATTAATAATTTTTGAGTTGACAAAGTATTATTAGTTTTGAATCATAAAGCAGACCATTATTCTTATGTATCATATTTTTACTGACGAACGAATCAATAGTGAACCGTTACCATTGAAAAGCTCTTTGGTAAATTTCTCCATGTACAATGAGTTATCCTGTGATGTACTATTTAGGAGTTTTTCGATAAAATATGTTGTCCAAGGTACCGAAACATACCGTGGAGAAGGCTTCGATTATAGTCTAAACGCTGGAGAATATCTCTTGGCCAATCACCACAGTAGAGGTAGGGTACATATTGGCAGTAAGGAGATGGTAAAAGGAATTTGTATAGATGTACAACCTGATATTATGTCGGAGGTGGCATTAAGTCAAAATTTAGAGGTGGGAAATGCAGCGTTTGATTCTTATTTTACGACTGATATTTTTCCAGAAAGCAAAAATGCCAGAGAAGAAACATTGTTAGGTCCATTACTGAAGTCTTTAGAAAAGGAAATATTACAGAATCCAAATGATGAATTTACTTTTGATAAGAGTTTTTTTTATCGCCTAGCTGAAGCAATCGTCTTAGATCAAAAAAAATCGGCAGCAGAAATTTTCAGCATCAATAGCGTCAAATCGAGCACCCGCAAAGATCTATTTAGGAAATTGCATCTTGCCAAATTTTACATAGATACCGAATATATGTCGATCAAATCAATAAGCCAAATCGCTCGGGAAAGCTGCCTTTCCGAATATCATTTTTTACGATTGTTCAAGTTGTTGTTCAATCAAAGTCCATATCAATATCTTTTGGAGAGAAAACTTGACCACGCACATAAGCTTGTTTTAGATGAAGGAATGAATGTAACCGAAGTCGCGTCACGCATGCATTATCAAGATATCGCTAGCTTCAGTAAAGCATATAAGAAGAAATATGGTTATACGCCATCAAGGACGGGTGCCTACAACTAAATTAAGACACGGTTTCAAATTGTATTGCTAATCTGGTATATCGTACTCCTTGATTTTGCGATAGAGTGTACGTTCCGAGATACCCAATTCATCGGCAGCGTCCTTACGTCGATTATTGAATTTTTTCAGTGCTTTCTTAATCATATCCCTTTCCATTTGGACGATAGATGTTATTTCTTCGACATCTTCTGAAGGCAGGTAACCCGTGTTGCGATTATCATTTGTTATGATGATAGGTTTTGAAGAATAGTCATCATATGACTCTCTCTTGCCAAGGCCTTGCGATCGATCAAATACTTGCTGCATGGTATTGATATCAGTAGGAAATCCTTCCTGCATATCTTTGAGTGCAGAGACATCAGGAATGGTCAGATTATTGGCTCTGACAAGATCGTAAATTAGGGACTTAACATCACTTAGATCTTCTTTCATATCAAGTAAAAACTTAAATAGAATCTCTCTCTCTTGGTAAGATGACGCACCGCTCTGGCCATTACCACCATCTGAATTTAACCTAGAAGGAAGATTTCTATTACTCAAATGTGGTGCAAGGTCAAGCAAATCATCGACATCGAGCTCCTTGGCATCAGACAAAACATTTAACTGCTCAACAAGATTTTTTAACTCTCGAATATTACCGGGCCAACGATAATTCTCTATTAATAGTTTAGCTTCGGGTGTCAATGAAATAGATTCGGATCGATATTTTTCAGCAAAATCTCCAGAAAACTTCCTGAACAACATATAAATATCTTCTCTCCTTTCGTGAAGAGCAGGCACTTTGATGGGCACGGTATTGAGACGATAGTAAAGATCTTCTCTAAATCTACCATTTTGTATTCTTACCTCAAGATCAACATTGGTTGCGGCGACGATGCGCACATCGGTATTGATGGCTTTTGAAGAGCCTACTCTCAGAAACTCTCCAGACTCAAGAACCCGCAACAAATATGCTTGGGTATCTAAGGGCATTTCACCGATCTCATCGAGAAAGATGGTACCGCCATTGACCGTTTCGAAATAACCTTTTCTTTCGCCTACCGCACCTGTAAATGAACCTTTCTCGTGTCCAAACAACTCTGAATTAATCGTACCGGGTGGTATAGCCCCGCAGTTGATTGCAATAAAAGGATTGTGTTTGCGGATACTTAGTTCGTGGATAATACGGGAGAAAACTTCCTTACCCACACCACTTTCGCCTTGGATGAGTACTGACAAATCTGTAGCGGAGACTCTCATGGCCGTATTAAGGACACGTTCGAGCAATTGCGACCGTCCTATGATACCAAATCGTTGTTTGACACTTTGTAGATTCATGATGAGATTGGTTTTTGTAGTTAATCTACTATATGTCCACGCAGTCCAGCACTATTGGCATTAGTAACTAATACGTTACAATAATTACCCGGTGTTAGACCCCTAGATTTTGGAAATATGATCATTTTATTTTGCGAATTACGACCTTTGAACTCTTCAGCGGAGCGTTTTGAATCGCCTTCGATTAGCACTTTATGTACTTTATCTACATCGCGAAGGTTGTGATCTAGTCCTACCGCCCGTTGTATTTTTATTGTCTCTGATAGTCTCCTGCTTTTTGTTTCTTCAGTGATATCATCTGTATATTTATTGGCGGCAAGCGTACCTGGCCTTTCAGAGTATGAATACATGTAGGATAGATAGAAATCAGCCCAAGTTATCATGGATAAGGTATCTTGGTGTTCTTCTTCCGTTTCAGAACAAAATCCAACGATGATATCTGAAGATATCGAACAATCCGGGATAATCCGACGGATAGCTTCTACACGCTCCATATACCACTCGCGATCATAAGTACGATTCATCATTTTGAGAATTCGACTATTGCCAGACTGGATCGGTAGGTGGATGTAATTGCAAATATTTTCATATTTAGCAATGGTGTAAAGGACATCATCGGTCAAATCCTTTGGGTGAGATGTAGTAAACCTTACGCGCAAATCAGGATTGACAAGTGCAACTCGCTCCAGTAGTTGGGCAAAATTGACCAATTCTGTTTCATCTGGGCTTTTCCACTTATAGGAGTCCACATTCTGACCTAGTAAGGTGATCTCTCTAAATCCTTTGTCGAAAAGATCTTGGGCTTCAGCAACTATGCTATATGTGTCTCTACTTCGCTCTCTCCCTCTTGTAAATGGTACTACGCAAAATGCGCACATATTGTCACATCCGCGCATGATCGAGATATAACCAACGACACCATTGGACTCAAGTCGCAGTGGAGAAATATCAGCATAGGTTTCTTCACGTGACAAAAGTACATTGATGCCTCTTTCGCCATCCTCGACCTTCGCTATAAGATTAGGAAGATCACGATATGCATCAGGCCCTACGACAAGATCGACGATTTTTTCTTGTTCTAAAAACTTTGATTTGAGCCGCTCTGCCATACAACCCAAAACACCGATCTGGATGGCAGGATTCTTAAGTTTCAATTGATTAAAGACGGTCAGTCTTTGGCGGACGTTCTCTTCCGCTTTCTCGCGAATCGAACAAGTATTGATAAGTATAAGATCAGCAACTTCCATATTGCGAGTCGGGCCGTATCCTTCATCAGCTAGGATGGATGCTACTATTTCTGAGTCACTGAAATTCATAGCGCAGCCATATGATTCTATATAAAAATGTTTGCTTGTGTCAGGTTTATTATTATAAAACAGGACTTGACCTTGTATAGATTCATTAATATCTTTTTTGATACCTTCGAGCGTTGGATTGCTATCGTACATAAGTTACTCTCTTAAAATAGGAGAGCAAAATTACATTAAATTATGGGTAATAGTGACATTTTGTCAGATGAATTTGGGAAAGTATGGAATTTACAACGCCAAAAACTAAATACGCTCATTAGTCCAAAATAACAAAACAAAAGCGTACCTCTATTTCTAAAGGTACGCCAAACAAAGTCTCAAAATAAAAGATCACTCACCGAATCATATCATGATTCCAATTGTGAAAAATCGCAATAAATTTTATTGAATATTGATTTCCGTAGCTGATTTTGCTTCTTCTGTTACTTTTTTAGGTAGTGAAATAGTCAGAATACCTAATTCATATGCAGCAGAAATAAGATCTGTATTCGTTTTGTCGCTTACATTAAAGCTTCGCTTCCATTGATTAAAAGCCCACTCTCGCTTTAGTATTTTCGTATCATCGGACACACCCACCTCAGGTTTCTCTACGCTGACGTGAAGTTTTCCATCTAAGACAGAAAGACTAAAATCTGATTTTTGAAGGCCAGGTGCGACTATTTCGATTGTAAATTGTGTGGATGACTCTTTGATGTTTGCTTGTGGTGTCTTGACAGTAATCGAGTGATCCAATATGTCTGAAACGGACGATTTTAATACTTCATCAACGAGATGTTGGATCGTAGGGCTATTGAAAAGATGATGTTTATGCATGGATTTATGAATTTTAAAAATTAAAAAAATTTGGTTTAAGCTTTGGCTTATTGTACAGTTATGGTAAGCGGTTGAGGCTTTTCAACTTTCTGAATAGTAAGTGCCAAAACGCCTGCTTCATATGCCGCGTTAATCTGCGATTTGTCTGCATCTCTTGGCAGCATAAATTGCTTACTAAATGATGTTTTTTTCCATTCTTGCAAAATCGTTTTATCTGCGTCTTCTGTCGCTTCGATTTGTGCAGCTACAATCAACTTAAGATCTTCTAATGAAATTTTTAGATCCTCTTTGGTATAACCAGGGATTGAAATAGCGATATGATACGCTGTGGCTGTTTCTGAAATATTAGCTAAAATGGGTTGCTGCCTTTCAATGGGTTTGTTTTGAAAAACATCTTTCATAGGGATGTGAACAAAAGGTGAAAAGAATCTTGCAAATACGTCAGCAGAATTTTGATTTGGATGAAATTTGGTATGGTACATAATTAAAAAAATTTAAATGAAATATTGAAATAGATTTACAATACCATTATTGCAATAGATGTACCAATGCCAAAAAGCAGGAATAAATGACACTAAAATGAGAAAATTGCTGCCATAATGGCAAAATTATCATAAATTTACTGCCATTGTGTCGCTTTTGCGCTTATGTCGAAGGAATCGACGATGGTTACTATCCTCTAGAATCTTTGACCATTTCCATCAAAGTATCAAATTCATGGTCAGTAAGATATCGCCATGTGCCATAAGCGATGTCATCTACGCGCAGATGCATAATGCGCACACGATTGAGGGTGCGCACATGGTAACCCAAAAACTCGCACATACGTCGTATCTGCCTGTTAAGTCCTTGGGTAAGGATGATTGAAAATGTGTAATCGTCAATCTGTGTTACTTTACATGGATTTGTAACAGTATCAAGTATGGGAATTCCAGTAGACATAGCCTTGATAAACGGACCATCAATCGGTGTATCAACAGAAACGATGTATTCTTTTTCGTGCTCGTTGCCCGCTCTTAGAATTTTGTTTACTAAATCTCCGTCATTAGTAAGCAGGATGAGCCCTTGAGACATTTTATCAAGGCGACCTATCGGAAAAATTCTCTCCTTATAACCCACGAAATCGATAATATTGTCCTTTTCGCGAAATGTATCCGTCGTACAAACGATTCCTATCGGCTTGTTGAGAATAATATAAACAGGGCGTACAGACTTGACTACCAGCACATTGTCTATATAGACTTTGTCACTAGGCGTCGCCCTATTGCCTTTGCGAGCAATTACATCATTAATACGTACTCGACCCGCTTCGATAAGCTTGTCAGCGTCGCGACGCGAGCATTGACCAGTATCACTGATGTATTTATTGAGGCTGATATGATCTTCCATGGCGACAAAGGTAAGAAGTCTTGCGCTTACTTTGTGTCTCCCATATCAAGGTATCTATCAAAACGGATATTGTAATTGTGTTTTGGGGTCTCCTTTTTGGATAAAATTTTTGAAAGACTTACTTGCTCTCCAGCTACAATCTCCGCATCACTTTTGAGATTATTCTTAATACATAGGCTTTCTAAACGCACGCCATACATTTGAGCTATATCATAAAGTGACTCTCCTTTTTTGACTATATGGAATCCGACATCAGAAGATTTTTTCTTTTTGACAAGATACACTATTTCTCCTTTATCAAGAATCGAATGTTGCGTATTGATGCCTTCATTGTAGGACAATAAATCAAAAACATCGACTCCTTGTAATCTAGCAATGCTAGAAAGTGTCTCTCCACCTTGAGCAGTGATGAATCTTAAGTCATTCCTCCGATCTACCAAGTATTTGGTGGTATTGGTTGAAGGAGTTGATGATTTAGTCGGTTTTGTTTCTGTTTTTGCTGAAGATTCCGTTTTCTTCTTACGATTGTCAGCTACAATGATTGGCTTTTCTGTTGTACTTTCCTTAACCTTATCTTTGGTTTTAGAAGTTGACTTTTCAGGCGTTTGCAAAACTACTTGTCCCACCGGCTTCATAGGCGCATAGCCTTGGTCTAGCAAAAACAGTTTATGGTCCTCTATTATCCTAACAAGTTTGTCAGGGTACGATGGGTCGGTTGCATATCCTGACGATTTCAATCCATTTGCCCAGGCGACATAATCCGTCACACTAAGATCAAATAAGAATCCATATCTAGATCTTTTGCTGGGGTTTGTTAAGAAGTTTGTATGCGCTGCATATGATTCTGATGGATGTCCGTAAACGCGAAAACAGCTTTCTACGATCATTCCAGTTGAATCCGTATCGTCATCCATTTGATAAAAGGTTTTGCCTGTCCAATCTTTCCCACATTTGATCCCGAAGTGATTATTAGCCTTAAATGCTAATTCACTACGGCCGAGATCAGACTCTAGAATTCCTTGCGCTAACTTGATACTAGCAGGGATCCCAGATTTTCTCATTTCGGCGACAGCGATTATTTTATAATCCTCAATGTAAACCGTCGTTAATTTATTAGCTGTCGCCAATGTAACAAAAGTCGTTAAGAGAGCTAGTATATTCAAAATGCGTAACATACAAAATAAGATTTATTATAATATGATAATACAAAAAGTGTTCCGTTTTTGGCATAAGCCTACTTTACTCCTTGAATTTTTATCGATTCTATTATTCAAACGAAAAACTAAAGGGTACTTAGTGTATATTTGTCCATAATTAATTCTTAAGCTATACTAACGAATACATGGTCAATTTTTATATCAACTATACGACACATTACGGAGATAAATTAGGTTTACTACTAGGGGATGATGCTCAAAAAAATCAATTGATTTTTATGCAATCAATTAATGGTTCTGACTGGACTTATGAGATGACTGTTGATAAAAAGACAATTGACCTACATTACAAATATGTTGTCATTCGCAATGATGGGTCTTATATGCAAGAATGGGGATCAAATAGGACAGTCACCGTTACTAAAGATGCGGATCTATCTATCATCGATAAATGGCGACCTAGAAACCTGATAACGAATACCTTTCTTTCATCTGCTTTTACGAAGGCTATCTTTCGGCGTAAAGCAAATATAAAATCTAAAAAACAAGGAGCTTCTGCACATCAGTTAACGTTTAAGTTGACTTCAGCTATCATCAGTGCGGACAATATCTACGGCATCATCGGCGGTAGTAAAGCATTAGGCGAGTGGAAAAAAGCGATCCCAATGCAATGCGAAACTATGCCAACATGGCAAGCCACCATTCCATATGATATTAATAATGTCACGGTCAATTATAAATATGTAATCCTAGACGCCAAGACATTAGAAATCAAATCATGGGAGATAGGTGAAAATCGTTCTGCTTCCTTACCATCGCAACAATCAGCAATGATCACTGACGATTATTTTCGTGGTGAGACGATGTGGCGAGGAGCAGGTGTCGCTATTCCTGTGTTCTCTCTACGGTCTGCTACCAGTTTTGGTATCGGTGAATTGACAGATTTAGCACCGCTTGTGACATGGACGCACAAGGCAGGAATGAACATGATCCAAGTTCTACCTATCAATGATACCCTCGCAAACATGACCTGGGCAGACAGCTATCCATACGCAGCAATATCGGTTATGGCGCTTCACCCGTTGTATATCAATATCCCATCCATTTGCCCATTTGCTGACGCAAAACAGACGAAAGCTTATGAACGAGACCTAAAAGACCTCAACGAATTAGAACAGATAGATTATGATAAAGTACTAGAAAGAAAATTTCATTATTTACGCATCTTATTTGATCAAGAAAAGGGTAAACTAGATAAAGATGCCTCGTTTTTGAGCTATATTAAAGACCAGTCATCTTGGCTTACATCATACGCGGCTTTTTGTTACTTAAGAGATAAAAACAAATCTTGTGTATTCACTTCTTGGCCAGAATACAGTACTTATAATGCGACACAAATTGAACAATTAAGTACTCCCAAGAGTCCTGCTTACTTTGAAATCTTATTTTACAAATGGTTGCAGTATCACGCGGACAAGCAATTGCTTGACATGCGAGACATGGCTCGAGAACACAATATTTCACTCAAAGGAGATCTACCAATCGGCATATATAGACACAGTTGTGATGCATGGATAGCGCCAGAATTGTATAATATGACGCAACAAGCAGGTGCACCGCCAGATGATTATGCTGTGATGGGTCAAAACTGGGGCTTCCCTACCTACAATTGGGACATCATGCGCAAAGATGGATACCAATGGTGGAGATCTCGAATGCAACAATTAAATAGATATTTTGATGCACTCAGAATAGATCATATCCTTGGGTTTTTTAGAATATGGCAGATACCTACGGCAGAAGTACAAGGCACATTAGGTATGTTTAATCCTAGATTGCCCTTTGATAGAGACGAGCTAGCTAGATATGGGCTTCATGGTGATTTGAGAAGATTTACAGATCCTTATATTACAGATGATCTTTTGCATCAATCGTTTGGCACTATGGCGGAATGGGTAAAAACAACTTTTTTGCAATCGTCCAATGATAATCAATATACAATGCAGCCTTCATTTAAACACCAGCAAGATGTGGTACGTTTTTTTGAAGAGAATCCAACCAATAAACACTTAGAAGAAGCCATCATCACCATGATCGGCAATGTCATCTTGCTACCAGAAGTAGATGGACACCATTTCAACCCACGTATCACCGTCAATACAACCACTTCATTTCAGTATCTCCCTTCATGGCAACAACAGATCGTCATGAATCTATACAATGATTACTACTTCCGCCGTCATGATCAATACTGGAAAGAGCAAGCTTTAGAACGATTGCCTGGTGTCTTGGATGCGAGCGATATGATGATATGCGGTGAAGATCTGGGTATGATCCCTGATGCAGTGCCTGGCGTTATGAAAGACCTTAATATCGTCTCACTAGAGATCCAACGAATGCCCAAAGGATCAGCAAAATTTGGGCAAGTAGCCACATATCCTTACGAGTCAGTATGTAGTCCATCATGTCACGACATGTCGACTATCCGTGGATGGTGGGAAGGAGATCACGAACTTGCCAAATCATATTATTATGAATACATGCACCGTGGAGGAATTACGCCTATGAATTGCGACAGCGATATCGTCCGATCGATCGTTTGGGACCACCTTTCATCACCGAGTATGTTAGCTATTTTTCCTATCCAAGATCTAGTAGGCATGGATGATCAACTTCGTAAGCCTGACGCCGCATCGGAACAAATCAATATACCAGCGAATCCTAAACATTACTGGAGATATAGATTTCACTTAAATATGGAAGACTTACTTGAGGCAGATGTATTTACTAATGGAGTGAGGCAGATGGTGGTGGAATCTGGACGAAAATAATCCACTATGGACTGGATACCATTCTCGACGAAATTAGCCAACTTTGATGATTCTCCTCTTTGGGGTTTCCATTTTGATGTTCCTGCTTCCGTGGCATCAGTGCTTATTGATGGTAAAGACAGGAGAATGTTGTGTCAAGTCGCTGGTGAAACCATCCATAGTGCATTCATGCCAAACAATGGTACTTATTTTGTGATGCTAAACAAGGATTTTGTCAAGAGACATAAGCTCCAGATCGGCCAAACGATGGAGATACGCGCATGCAAAGATAATTCTAAATATGGAATGGCCGTCTCAGAAGAATTCAACGAAGTTTTGTCTCAAGATACAGACGCCATGGGTTATTTTGAAGCATTAACAGCAGGAAAACAACGCACTTTGATACATATAGTCAATACTGTCAAAGGATCTGATGGTCGCATCCGCAAGACATTAGCAATAGCAGATCACCTCAAGGCCAATCGCGGTGTACTCGACTTCAAGATGTTGAATGAGGCATTTAAGTTGTATAAGGACTTTTAGAAATAAGGGCTTTTTTTCCTACAATTTGATCTTCTTGATTCTGTCTAATTCACGTTTGTTATCACGCTCCTTAATAGAGTCACGTTTGTCAAATTCCTTTTTACCTTGCGCTAAGGCGATTTCTATTTTAGCAAAACCACGTTCGGTAAAATAGAGACGATAAGGAACGATTGTATACCCTTTTTCGGATACTCGCCGCTCTAACTTGTGTAATTCAGATTTCCGAAGTAGCAATCTTCTGTCTCTTCTAGCGGCATGATTATAGACGGTTCCATGATCATACTCTGAAATATACAGACTCTTAACGGTGAGATTTCCATTCTCAAACAAACAATAAGCATCCGTCAAATTAGCCAAACCCATCCTAAGCGCTTTAACTTCGGTACCTGTCAAAACTAATCCAGCCTCAAACTCTTGAATAAATGAATATTCAAATTTGGCTTTACGATTGACGATTTCTTTGGTAATAATTTTAACACCCATATGGCTTGTGTCTAAGAAGCCGACAAAGGTAAGATTAAAATTAGCTTCATTTCCAATTTTTTTTCTAATTTTGGCACGCAACTAAGTCATCATTGATATGAAGTATCGTTTTTATATGCTATGCTTTTGGGTTTTCGCATGCACCTATTCATGCGTGCCAAGCACCACTAACACCACTACAGAGATCTCTGAAGACGTATCTGATCCAGAAATGCAGAAGATTGTTGACCTACAAGACAAGCAAGATATACCGAATCTTTATACTTATTTTAGAAATGCCAACCCATCTTATCGACATAGAGCCATTATGGCTTTTGCGTCGATAAAAGATATAGCTACGGTCGACTCACTAGCCAAAATGCTGAAAGATCCTATCATTGAGATCAGAACGGCAGCTGCTTATGCTTTGGGACAAATAGGATCTGAAAAAGCTACTGTCAGATTGATCGCAGCGTTCAATGGCAAAGATAGCATCTCAGTTAATAACAGGTTCAATCGCGCCATTTTGGAAGCTGTCGGCAAAACAGGCAACCAAAGCGATCTCATTGCAATCGCTTCAGTCAAAACTTATCGCAACACCGATACCTTCCTTCTGCAAGGTCAAGCGAAGGCGATCTATCAAATGGCACTTCGAAATATCGTGGCTCCCGCGGGTACATCTAGGATGCTAGATTTATTGTACTTGACCAATACACCTCAAGATATTCGACTCATAGCTGCTCATTATTTGGGTAGAGCAAAAGACATTGACCTCACGCTAGCGAGCAATAGAATCTCAGAAGTTTTTAGCAAAGAGACCAATGCAAATATTAAGATGGCTTTGGCAAATGGTATGGGCAAATCGAAAGACACCTTGTATATTCCGGTCCTTAAAACAAAGCTTGCAACTGAAACGGACTATCGCGTTAAATGCAACATCTTACGAGCGATGGAAAATTTTCCTTATTTCAAGGTAAGGGATATGCTGCTCCAATTTGTTAAAGATCCTAATCCACATGTAGCCAATATAGCATCTGCCGCCATCGTCAAAAATGGCAGCGCGCTTGACGTACCAACTTATGCAAAATTTGATACTGTGACTACACCGTGGCAGGTGCGAGCAAATATGTGTGCTGCAGTATTGGCGCATACAGGTTTGTATTTTACACAGACCAAAACGGCTTTTTCTGAAAGAATCAAAAGAAATATAAAAGAGTCCAAAGACATCTATGCTAAGGCAGCATATATCTCAGCATTAGCTAATGACCCATATAATTACTACAACCTATCACAGCTCTTTGCATCAGAGACAAATCCGATGGTGAGGGCATCTATCATTGAAGCTCAAGGAAGCATATTGCGTCACCCACTGTTTTTCAAAGCATTTGGAAATGATTATGTCAAAGCGAAAGGTGCGATCCTAAACAATGTAGTTACTGGCATCAAAAGTGGTGATGTAGGGCAGATTGCCCAAGCTTCAGGAATACTTAAAGATCAAAAACTAGGCTTCAAAGAATGGTTAAAGGATACATTGTTGTTTAGTACGGCCTTAGGCAAGCTAAAGTTGCCGAAAGATATTGAAGCTTATAACGAGCTCAAATCATGTAAAGCGTATTTTGACGGCACAAAATATGAAGCCGAAAAAACGCCTTACAATCACCCTATCGATTGGACTCTTTTAAGTTCGATCAAGGACGGTAGTATTGCTGCTATAAAAACAACCCAAGGACTTATACGCATTCAATTATTGAAAAATAATGCGCCCGGTAGCGTCGCTAATTTTGTAGATTTGATCAATAAGAAATTTTTTAATAATAAGTTCTTCCATCGAGTCGTACCCAATTTTGTAGCCCAGACGGGTTGTCCACGAGGTGATGGATATGGTTCATTAGATTATGCCATCAGATCAGAACTCACTCCACTGTCATATGATGACGAAGGTTTTGTAGGCATGGCATCAGCAGGTAACCATACAGAGTGCTCTCAATGGTTCATAACACATTCTCCGACCTTGCATCTTGATGGCAATTATACTATATTTGGTAAAGTAGTAGAAGGCATGGACGTAGTACATAAACTATTGCCTGGAGATAAGATCACGGAGATAATTCTGGTAAAATAATGATAAATTATCACGAAGGAAAGATCGTCTCAGTTGCCGCCCATCTTATCGGAAATCCACATGATGGCGAAGATATCACTTATGCAGAATCGGCTACAAACGATATAGATGAAACGCTGCACAAGACCTTAATGACCTACTTCTTATCGCATTATAAGGAGCCCGCTTTCTACGGATTTACTTATACGTCGGATGAGCTCGAACTAAATCCAGTTTTTAATTTTGTGTCCAATATCTTTGACGATCATACATGTCTCCATGAGCAATCTGTCAAAATAGCTAGGCACTTATTTGAACAGTCGAAACACCCCAACATTAAATCGGGTGAACTTATGATTGCGTACATCGACAGAATCCTTGTGGACGATGAGATGGTTGATGCTGTCGGTATTTTCAAATCAGAAGAAAAAGACACCTTTCTACAGTTAAACATCGATAAGCATAAATTGGATATCAAACAAGAACTTGGTACTAATATACACAAGATAGATAAAGGCTGTCTTATCCTTAACTCTGAGCGAGATACAGGATTCAAGATACTCAATATTGATCATAGTAATCGAAATCGTGAAGCCTTATATTGGAAAGATAATTTCTTGGTACTCAAGCCGAGATCGAATGAATACACGCAAACAAAGGATTACATCCACCTGACCAAAAACTTTATCAAGGAGAGAATGTCTAAGGAGTTTGATACGGATAAATCTGATGAAGCGGTGACGATGCACAGATCCCAGGAGTACTTTAAGCACAACGAATCCTTTGATGCTATGGAATCCGAAACCCAAGTATTTAAGGATAATAAGGTAGTAGAGGCATTTCAAGATTACAAATCATCCTACCAAGAACTTAGGGGAACCGAATTATCAGATCATTTTGACATCTCCGAGCAAGCTGTTAAGAAGCAATCTAGGGTTTTCAAAAGCATCATCAAACTCGACCGCAATTTTCATATTTATGTCCATGGCGACCGCAATAAAATCCAAAAAGGCGTGGACGATAATGGAAACAAATACTACCTTCTTTACTATGATGATGAGCAATAATGCTCAAAGTTTTGGCGAATAGGCATCAATTATAGAAATATTTTGATGTCACAGATGAAATACACCAAAATAGACAAAAGCATATTTTACAAAATTTTAATGCGCAGTTTGATAAATATTGCCATCACAAACAAATTTTAGTCTAGTATTATTAATAAATTTGAAATATTAGGCGGTTTTTAGAACGGCACTGCAATGCAGAAATGACAGAAATATCAAAAAATGTAGTGCTTACCCCTTGACAATTTTTCATTTTATTGTATCTTTGCTCATATAAATACATCTTTTTTTCAACACATCAAAAATTCTGATCGCTTATAGCATAAACATCTACACTAAGAAATAAGAAAATTTATTCAAACTAAACGTGTAGTTATGCAACTTAAGATGTATTCTGATCAGGAACTAATTTCTGCTTACCTTACTGGAAATCAATCGGCTTTCGAAGTTCTTCTTCGTCGTCACAAAGACAAAATTTATACTTCTATTTACCTTTTTGTCAAAGATACGGAGCAAGCTGAGGATATCATGCAAGATGTATTTATTAAGATTATCGATACGATACGAAAGGGTAAGTACAACAACGAAGGTAAATTTGTACAGTGGGCTGTGAGAATATCATACAACTTGTGTGTGGATCACTTCCGCAGATCTAAGCGTATGAGTATGGTCAGTAGTACAGAGACCTTTGATATATTTAGTGTGATAGAGTCAAAAGATGATCATATGGAAGAAGTGATCATCAAAGATCAGACCGAAACTAATCTGCGCGAAATCATCGATCAATTGCCTGATGAGCAGCGTGAAGTTATCATCCTAAGACATTATGCTGATATGAGCTTTAAGGAAATCTCTCAGATGACAAATGTATCTATCAATACATCGCTCGGTCGGATGCGCTATGCTTTGATCAACTTGCGTAAACTGGTGGAAGAGCCTGAGTTGGTTTAAGGTACTACCTGCTTTAAAACTTAACTAGCGTTACGCCATCTCCGCCTTGGTCTGGCGCGGGATGCCACACTTCGCGAACATCTTTGTATTGCTTTAAGAGTTTTCTAACTTCATTGCGCATAACACCCGTGCCGACACCATGGATTATTTTGAGTTCGTATGCGTTGTTTAGTAATGCTTTGTCCATAAAATCTTGCACCATTTGTATGGCATCTTGCTTAGTATACTCGCGGATATCTATTTGTGTGTCGATGCGTGGTCCTTTGTCAACTTGCGTTTGAACACTTTTTTGCGAACGAATTGTTATAGGTTCTTTTGTAGAGATGAGTTCGATAACAGGCACCTTCATCTTGATGAAACCCATCTGAATTTCAGCCATTCCTTTATCGATACTAAGAATTTCACCAGAACTACTTCCATTTCTCATACGAGCAAAACCACCAATCTCTAGACGCTCTGTCTGGATTATATTTTCTTTGGCAAAAACTTCACTCTTGATTTCGGCTAATTCTTTGAGCGTTTCATCTTTGACGATGCGTAGTGATTCAGCTGCTTGACGAGCACGGTCTTCATCCTTCGAATGCTTTATTTCTTTAATGAGTTTATCTAGTTCACGGCTCTGCTCCATGACTTTGGCGGTGGATTGCTCCTTCGCTTGGAGCTTCACTTTCTTGCGGCGTATATCAAGATCAGTGTTTATGTGTTCGTACTGTCCAATGAGCTTGTCAAGTCTATCTTGTTTCTCAAGAACGGATGCAAATTTATCTTCGTATTCCTTTTTCTCAGCCATGAGCGCTATCAACAAATCGTCAATGGCTTTCTCATTCTTGCCAGTTTTGTTTTGGGCATAGTCAACGATCCGCTGATCTAGACCTATTTTTTGCGCTATTTCGTAGGCAAAAGAAGAACCCGGTTTCCCTATATGCATGCGAAAGGTCGGTAGAAGGTGCTGGGTATCAAATTCCATCGATCCATTAACGATCCCAGCCGTTTTGTAAGCAAAATATTTAAGATTTGAATAGTGAGTAGTGATAACCGCCCACACTTTCTTATAATTTAGATCATTGAGTATGGCTTCAGCGATAGCACCACCGATTTTCGGATCAGTACCAGAACCAAATTCATCAATCAAGATCAAACTATCAGCATCAGACTGTTCGGTGGTCAATCTCATATTGTTGAGATGTGATGAGTAGGTACTCAGATCATCTTCCAGTGACTGCTGATCTCCTATGTCGACAATTATTTTTTTGAAAATACCGAATCTGGAGTTTTCATCCGATGGTACGAGAAGGCCCGACTGTAACATCATTTGCACCAGTCCTACTGTTTTGAGCGCTACTGATTTTCCACCAGCATTGGGTCCTGAGAGCACCAAAATACGATTTTTGGCGTGCAGCTCTAGGTCAAATGGCACTACGGACGACACCTGATTTTCATGACGCAATAGAAGTATAGGGTTGAAAGTCATCTTAAATCCAAAAGTTGGATTAGCTTGTAACATCGGTTTCTTGGCAAAGATTCGATGCGCAAATCTCGCTTTGGCACGGATGGTGTCTAACTTCGTCAAGATGTGTTGAATCGCAAGTAGTGCGTCAGCATAGGGTCTAATAAAACTACACAAAGCCCTCAATATCTTGTATATCTCATGCCGTCTCTCCGCATAAAGATTATAGATATCCTGATTGAGCGCGATTACATTATCTGGTTCGATATACACGGTCTTGCCGGTACTAGACTCATCATGTATGATACCAGCGACTTTTCGTTTGTTTTCTACAGATACGGTCAAAACTCGACGACCGTTGCGAAGACTCTCTAGTGTATCAACAAGAAAACCTTTGACTTTATATTTGTCAAGGGTCTCATTAAATACCTTGTCTATTTCACGCTCACGAGATCTGATAAGCTTGCTGATGCGCATGAGTTCTTCAGAAGCATTGGGGCGGACTTGACCTTCTTCGTCAATCACACGATCAATCTCGGCATTCAGATTACGGTCTACGACGATATTGTTGACCCATTGTGTAGTCAAAGGGCTCAACTTGGCTTTATCAGGGTCGCTGTAGTATTTTAATAACTCAAACGAAATTGAAACACTGCGATATATATTACGAATAGCATCCAACTCAAGGACATATCCTTCTTTGCGCAGTAGATTGATGTCTTCGGTCAATGACTCGAAATACGAAAGCGGCATATGCTCTCCACGCTCTATGGATTTGCGATATTCTTCGGTTTCGTCCAAAAGTCGCTGGATACGATCTAAATCAGTAAGTATTTCAATCTGATCAAAATATCGTCGACCCATCTCAGAGAGACATTCTTCCTTAACAAAACCAATGATTCGGTTATATTCGACCTTTTCTTTAATGTCTTTAGGATACAAAAGCATGTGGATACGCTTACACTTTATAAAATGAATAGGCTTGTCCAAATCGATGTACATCTGCCTTTAACAAAAGGCAAAACTCGCCAAAATGTTCGGGATTGGCGTCAATTGAGGGGTTAATAATGCGTTAATTGGAGGATACACTCGCCTTTGCTACTGAAATTGAAGTGTAAAATCAAAATCTGAAACACGAACGTTCGTGTTTCTGCAGTGGTGCCTTTCGAAGCCGCGTCGTGTGCCACGAAACCAAAGCGTTGAACGAAGATAAAACTTTAAACCAACTCGTCACGGCACCATTGCAGAAACATTTTGTTGTGGCCTGTTGGGTTTCGTTAGGCACCGTCAACCGTTATTCTAGTCCTTTTTCTTTTTTCCAGTCGTCCGGAATTGTCGGCATGTCCTCTTTCCACTTCCTTTCTTTGGAGTTCCAAAGTAAGTAAGGTCC